>CAZJCA010000025.1:0-21526 GCA_964544505.1 uncultured Oscillospiraceae bacterium | reverse complement strand
CCGAATTCCGTCTGCCCAAGGCCATCGTTGCCAACGAAGTGACCAAGCTGGAAGCTCAGGGTGTCAAGGTCATGACCAACATGGTCATCGGCAGAGTGCTGACCATCGACGAGCTGTTCGAGATGGGCTTTAAGGCTGTGTTCGTCGGTTCCGGCGCCGGTCTGCCCATGTTCATGAATATCCCCGGCGAGGCTCTGAAGGGCGTAATGTCCGCCAACGAATACCTGACCCGTACCAACCTGATGAAGGCTTACACCGAAGAAGCCGATACCCCCGTCATCCGCTCCAAGGCTGTTGCCGTCGTCGGTGGCGGTAATGTGGCAATGGACGCTGCAAGATGCGCTATGCGTCTGGGTGCTGAAAATGTGTATGTTGTCTACCGCCGTGGCGAGGCCGAAATGCCTGCCCGTCTGGAAGAGCAGCACCACGCCAAGGAAGAGGGCATCGAGTTCAAGACCCTGTGCAATCCCGTGGAGATCATCGGCGACGAAAACGGTCGTGTCTGCGGCATCAAGTGCATCCGTATGGAACTGGGCGAGCCTGATGCTTCCGGCCGCCGCCGTCCCATTGAGGTCCCCGGCTCCGAGTTCGTGCTGGATGTGGACACCGTCATCATGTCCCTGGGCACCAGCCCCAACCCCCTGATCCGCTCCACCACCCCCGGTCTGGAGACCAACCGCAAGGGCTGCCTGATCGTCAATGAGAACGAGATGACCACCCGTGAAGGCGTGTTCGCCGGCGGCGATGCCGTTACCGGTGCTGCCACCGTCATCCTGGCTATGGGCGCCGGTAAGAAGGGCGCAGAGGCCATCGACAACTATCTGAAGAAGTAATTGCTGTCCCCAATCATTGTATAGGAGGAAAAAAACATGTTCAATTCTATGATCGAAACTCTGAAGGCAAATCCCCGGAAGATCGTCTTCACCGAGGGCCACGATGCCCGTATTCTGGAAGCCACTGCCCGTCTGGTGGAAGGCGGTTTCCTGACCCCCATTCTGATCGGTAATGTGGAAGAAGTAAAGGCCAACGCTGCCAAGGGCGGCTTCAACATCGAAGGCGTTGAGATCATCGATCCTCTGACCTATGAAGGCATGGATGCCATGGTCGAGAAGATGGTGGAACTGCGTAAGGGCAAGATGAGTGCCGACGAATGCCGTGCCGCTCTGTCCAAGGGCAACTACTTCGGCACCATGCTGGTGAAGATGGGCTATGCCGACTCCCTGCTGGGCGGCGCTACCTACTCCACCGCCGATACCGTCCGTCCCGCTCTGCAGCTGGTCAAGACCAAGAAGGGTGCAAACCTGGTCTCTTCCTGCTTCATTCTGGTTCGTGGCGACGAGAAGATCGCCATGGGCGACTGCGCCATCAACCTGAGCTATGAGGATACTCTGGACAAGGAAGGCAATGTGGTCGTCTCCGCTGCTCGTAAGCTGGCTGAGGTCGCTGTCGAGACCGCCAAAACCGCCAAGGTCTTCGGCATTGATCCCAAGGTCGCCATGCTGAGCTTCTCCACCAACGGTTCCGGCAAGGGCGCAACCGTGAAGCTGTCCCATGATGCCACCATCGTAGCCAAGGAAATGGCTCCGGAGCTGGCGATCGACGGCGAAATGCAGTTCGACGCTGCCGTGGCTCCCGAAGTTGGTCAGCTGAAGTTCCCCGGCTCTCCTGTTGCCGGCTATGCCAACACCTTTATCTTCCCCTGCATCGAAGCCGGTAACATCGGCTACAAGATCGCTCAGCGTCTGGGCGGTTACGAGGCTTACGGCCCCATCCTGCAGGGTCTGAACGCTCCCATCAACGACCTGAGCCGTGGCTGTAACGCTGACGAAGTGTACAAGATGGCGATCATCACCGCCGCTCTGGTGTAATTCTGATTTTCAAAAAGCCGACCCGAAAGGGTCGGTTTTTTTCTTCCCGATGGACAGTTGTGCCTGAAAAACAGACACTCTCCATATTCACCAAATCCTTTCGTCATTTTGCCAAACCATTATACAAAACGCCGGATTGATTATTAAGAAATCGTTAAGAATTGGGCTTAATCCTTGATTTTGCCTTAATTTGCTTGACAAAACCCAATTTCTGGAGTATAAATCATGGCTGAACCACGCCGTGCGTGGGAAAGGAGGAATATGGAAGAGATTTTGTGGGGTCCAACCTTCGGTCTGACCCATATCATGTCTTTGATCGCCGCTGCCGGTTTGATCCTAGGCCTGTATTTTATGCTAAAGAAAACCAGTGTATCTCTTCAGATCGCTGTATTGGGTGTCCTGTCCTTTTCGGGACTGGCTGCCATTATATTTAATCTGGTCACCTGCACCCAGTGGGGTCAGTCTCCCTGGGAGTATCTGCCCCTGCATCTTTGCTCCATCAATGCCATTTTGCTGCCTATCGCCGTGTTCACCAGAAGCAAAACCGTGAGCAATATGCTGCTTCTTTGGAGCTTGGGCGCTCTGTGCGCACTGATCGTCAACCGTCCGGATTATGCGCTGTTCAGCGATGTGTTTAACTTCTATTATTTCCCCCATGTGCTGGAATTTGGCATTCCCATTCTGCTGTTTAAGCTGAATCTGGTGGAGAAAGATATCAAATGCATCGGCTCTACCATCGGCCTGACCCTGTGCATCTATGCCTTTGTGCACCTGTGCAACCTGGTCATCAATTCTCTGGGCCTTTTCAATCCTGCCGGAGAAAAGATCCTGGTCAACTATATGTATTCCATGGTACCGGAGTTTTCCGTTCTGGGGATCTTCTGGAAGATCCTGCCCTATGAATTCTGGTATATGCTGGTGATTTTCCCCATCATCGCCCTGTATCTGCTGGCTCTTTATGCGCCGCAGATCCTGGTGGCCAGCCGCAAAAAGAATAAAGTAGCCAAAGCAGCCGGTTGATCCGGCTGCTTTTTTGTTGACATTTTTCCAGAAATACTACCTCATATCTGCTTGACCTGCTGGCTGGCTTGTGATATATTTGAAGGTAAAGTATCGTAAAAACGCTGTGGACAGCAGGGCAGGGAAGGGCCTGCCACAGTATCTCCCTTCCATCTGATGCATATGAAACAACTGAAAAAAATTCTATCCTATTTGATGATCATCTTTATCGCAGCCATCTCGGCACTGAGCTATCACATTTTCGTCTTTCCCAACAGTTTTGCTCCATCGGGTATCAGCGGTATCTGCACGATCATCCAGCATCTGACCGGCTTTTCCGTGGGCTATATGAGCCTGCTGATCAACATTCCTCTGGGCATCATGATGTATGTGGTGGTCAGCCGGACCACCGCCATCCGCTCCATGGTCTATTCGCTGGTATTTTCCGCCGGACTTCTGCTCTTTGAAAACATCGATCTGTCCGCCTTTGCCTACAATACTCCCTCCGGTCAGATCCTTGGGCCGCTGGTAGCCGGCGTTATCATGGGCACAGGCTATTCTCTTCTGGTGAAAGTTGGCTCTACCACCGGCGGCATCGACTTTGTGGCTGCTCTGATCCACAAGAAAAAGCCGGAAACCAATATGTTCTACATCATTCTTGCCATGAATGTGTGCATTGCAGTGGTTTCCTATTTTGTCTACGATTTTAAGATCGAGCCTGTGGTGCTGTGCATCCTGTATTCCTTCACTTCCAGCACCGTCACCGACAAGCTGACCAAATCCGGCAAAAGCGCCATTCGTTTTGAGATCGTCACCGACCATCCCGAAGAGCTTTACGCCGCCATCAAAGAACACCTGCACCATGGTGTCACCGCCATTCCCGGTCGGGGCATGTACCGGGACAAGGAAGTGAGCGTGCTGATCTGCGTCATCAACAAGAGCCAGATCACCACCATGAACGAGCTGATCCGCTCCTTCCCCGACACCTTCGCCGTCATGAGCCAGGTCGGCTCTGTGGTGGGCAATTTCCGCCAGCTGGACAAAGACGGTCACGAAGAGAAAATCCTGCTCGACCCGGGCAGCAAACATTTTAAGATCCAAACCTGACCCCCGTAATTTTATCTAAAAAATCTGTTGGAGGTAACTTTTCCATGGCTTACTATTACTCAGAACCCAGCCACACTTTTAGCGAGTACCTGCTGATCCCCGGCTATACCAGCGAAAACTGTATTCCCGACCGAGTCACTCTCCAAACGCCTCTGGTGCGCTATCGGAAAGGGGAGGAAAAGTGCCCCATTGAGCTGAATATCCCTCTGACCTCTGCCATCATGCAGTCCGTGTCCAATGATACGCTGGCCATTGCCCTGGCAAAGGAAGGCGGCCTGAGCTTTATCTATGGCTCTCAGCCCATTGAACAGCAGGCAGCCATGGTCTCCCGTGTCAAAAACTATAAGGCCGGTTTTGTGGTCTCCGCCTCCAACCTGACTCCCCGGCACACTTTGGCTGATGTGCTGGATCTGAAGGCCTACAATGGCTTTTCCACCATCGCCGTCACCGACGACGGCAGCGCCAACGGTAAGCTTTTGGGCATCGTCACCGGTCGTGACTATCGGGTCAGCCGTATGAGCCCCACCGATCCCATTTCTTCTTTTATGACCCCTCTGGACAAGCTGATCACCGCCCCGGCGGAGACCACCTTGAAAGAAGCCAACGACATCATCTGGGAGCATAAGCTCAACTCCTTGCCCATCGTGGACAAGAACGGCAGACTGATGTATTTCGTCTTCCGCAAGGACTATGCTTCCCACAAGGCCAACCCTCAGGAACTGCTGGACAGCGAGAAGCGGTTTATGGTGGGTGCCGGTATCAACACCCGAGACTATGAGACCCGTGTTCCTGCCCTGCTGGAAGCCGGTGCAGATGTTTTGTGTATCGACTCTTCCGAAGGTTTCACCTGCTGGCAGGAAAAGACCATCGCCTGGGTGCGCAAGAATTACGGCGACAGCGTCAAGATCGGCGCAGGCAATGTGGTGGATCGGGATGGTTTTCTGTTCCTTGCCAACGCAGGTGCTGACTTTGTGAAGGTGGGCATCGGCGGCGGCTCCATCTGCATCACCAGAGAGACCAAGGGCATCGGTCGTGGTCAGGCCACCGCACTGATCGAGGTGGCTGCCGCCCGGGATGAATATTTCAAGGAGACCGGCATCTATGTGCCCATCTGCTCCGACGGCGGCATCGTCCACGATTATCACATGACCCTGGCACTGGCTATGGGCGCCGACTTTATGATGCTGGGTCGCTATTTTGCCCGGTTCGACGAAAGCCCCACACCGAAAGTCATGATAAACGGCGCTTACATGAAAGAGTACTGGGGCGAGGGAAGTAACCGTGCCCGGAACTGGCAGCGCTATGATCTGGGCGGCTCTTCCAAGCTGAGCTTTGAAGAGGGCGTGGACTCCTATGTGACCTACGCCGGTACCCTCCACGACAATGTGGAAAGCTCCCTGTACAAGGTCAAGTCCACCATGTGCAACTGCGGCTGCGTCACCATCCCCGAATTGCAGGAGAACGCCAAGCTGACTCTGGTTTCTGCCACCTCCATCGTCGAGGGTAGCTACCATGATGTGATGCTCCGCTCCTCCACCCAAAGAAAGTAAGACAAAAACCGACCCGGAAACGGGTCGGTTTTTTCATTCATAATTTATAATTTTTCATTGGAAAACAGTTCCTCCACTGTGCCGAAGGTATAGCCCTGCTGCTCCCAATTGGTCAGCAGCTTATCCAAAATGGCGGCGTTGGTTTCGCTGGTGGAGTGGAGCAGCACCACCGCACCGTTGTGGGTACGGGGCAGCAGTTTCGAGAATGCATATTCTTCCGTGGGCTGCTTGTCGTTGTTCCAGTCCACATAGGCAAGGCTCCAAAAGACCGTTTTATAGCCCAGTTTCTGTGCCATTTCCAGATTGGTCTGGGAATATATCCCCTGAGGCGGCCGATAAAATTTCTGCATTTTCTCCCCGGTGGTGTCTTCATAAAGCTTTTCCAGATCCTCCAGTTCCTTCCGGAATGCAGAAAAATCGGAGATTTTTGACATATCCGGGTGGTGCATGGTGTGATTTCCCACCATGTGCCCCTCCGCTGCCATTCGCCGCACCAGATCGCCGTTTTGCTGAATGTAATTGCCTACCAGAAAAAAAGCGGCCTTTACATCATGCTTTTTCAAAATATCCAGAATTTTGGCGGTGCAGCCGTTTTCGTATCCGGCATCAAAGGTCAGGTAGATTTTCTTCTGGGTGGTGTCGCCGATGTAGGCGGCGTCGTAAGAAGCCAGCGTAGCGGCGTTTGCCGGGCCCACAGGCGGCGAACCCTCCGTCCGGAAGGAAAGACCCCAGTTGCCGGTTTCGATCCGCTCAGAGGCAAAGATGCCCACTCCCAAAGCGATGGCAATAAGCACCACCGCCGCTAAAATATAAATATCACGCTTGAACATAACATCCCTCCTGAAATGAGTGTATGAAGCTCGTCCCAAGAGAATGACAAATATCAAAAGCCATCGGGCGTTACCATTTACGGAGGAGGCATGGCCTCCATCCTACGATCCCCAAATGACAAAAAAACCGACCATCACTGGTCGGTTTTTTCTTATTTCATTCGCTTTTCCAGCGTGGCGGCAGAAAGGGGGGTCAGATAAACCCTCACCATGCCGAATTCATTGGTCAGCAGAAAAGATTTTGGAAGATCGTCGCAGGGGACTACCATTCCTTCCTTCTCCGCCTTTTCCAGAAATTCTCTGGTACGCTTGGAGGTGGAGGTATTATCCAGATCGAAAATACCCAGCACCGCCTGCTGCCGCACTGTAAAATCTCCGCCGATGGATAGATACATGGTTTTCCTCCTTTTTACCGTTGGCCTGTAAAAGCCTTCCCCTTCGGAGAAGGTGTCGCTGCCCTCAGGCGGTGACGGCTTGCCTCTTTCCTCTGGGGGAGCCATTTTCCTCGGATGGGCTTATTTCAGCTTTTTCCACTGAGCCACCGCCAGCTCGTCGCAGCGGTTGTTTTTCGGGTTCTCGGCGTGTCCCTTGACCCAGTGGTAGTGCATTTCGTGCCTGGCAGTCAGATCCAGAAGCTGCTCCCACAAATCGGGATTTAAGGCAGGCTTCTTATCGGACTTGATCCAGCCCTTTTTCTGCCAGGAAGCCGCCCAGCCCTTTTGCAGGCCGTCGATCACATACTTGGAGTCGGAGTAAAGTTCTACGATGCAAGGCTCTTTCAGTGCCTGCAAGCCTTTTATCACGGCGGTCAGCTCCATCCGGTTGTTGGTGGTGTCCCGTTCGCCGCCGGACATTTCCCGTTCGTGGCCTTTATACTCCAAAATGGCACCCCAGCCCCCGGGGCCGGGGTTGCCGGAGCAGGCACCGTCTGTATACAGTGTTACCTGCTTCATACTTCTTCGCCGTCGGCTTCCACACGCTCCACGGAAACCACCTGGTTGCCCTCTTCCACACGCATGACGATAACGCCCTGGACATCACGCTTGTAGACATTGATGGAGGAAGCAGGGATCCGGATGATGACACCGCCGTTTTCAATGAGCATCACATCATCCTCTTCGCCCACCACACGGCAGCCGGCTACAAGGCCGGTCTTGGCGGTGATGTTGTAGTTCTTCAAGCCCTTACCGCCACGACCCTGAGCCACCTTTTCACCGTTGGCTCCGGTACGCAGGTACTCAGAAAGCTCCGTCCGCTTGCCATAGCCACGCTCGGTGACGGTGAGCAGTGTCTTTCCTTCTTCCGCCTTTTCAGCGCCGATGACTTCGTCGCCTTCGCTCAGCAGAATGCCACGGACACCCACCGCATCACGACCCATGGGGCGCACATCCTTTTCATTGAAGCAGATAGCCATGCCCTGACGGGTAGCCAGGATCAGATTGTCGTCGCCGTTGGTGCGGATCACATTGATCAGCTGATCGCCTTCGTCCAGGGTAATGGCACGGATGCCGGTTTTCCGGTTGGTCTTCAAAGCGATGAAGGGAATACGCTTGACGGTGCCGTATTTCGTCACCATCATCAGATACTCGTTATCGTCAAATTCTCTGGTGATGACCATAGCCGTCACACTCTCGCCCTGCTCCAGAGGCAGCACATTAACCATGGCAGTGCCACGGGCGGTGCGGCTGGCTTCGGGGATCTGGTAGCCCTTGCGGTGATGGACACGACCCAGATCCGTGAAGAACAGGATATGGTCATGGGTGGAGGCGATGGTCAGACTCTTAACAAAGTCTTCCTCCTTCAAATTCTGAGCGTTGACGCCACGACCGCCACGAGCCTGTGTCCGATAAGTGTCGGCAGGCATGCGCTTGACATAGCCATGGTTGGAGATGGTGAAGACGCAGTTTTCTTCTTCAATCAGGTCTTCAATGTCGATCTCGTCTTCCACATCCTGAATTTCGGTGTAACGCTCATCGCCGTACTTATCCCGGATGGCGGTCAGCTCTTCCTTCAAAATATTCTTGACCAGCTGGGGGTCAGCCAGAACGGCCTGGAAGTAGGAAATCTTCTCCTGAAGCTCCTTATACTCGTTTTCCAATTTCTCCCGGTCAAGGCCTTGCAGTGCCTTCAGGCGCATATCCAAAATGGCCTGTGCCTGAATATCCGACAGACCGAAGCGGTTCATCAGATTTTCCTTGGCATCGTCATAGGAAGAACGGATGATCTTGATGACCTCGTCGATATTGTCCTGTGCGATCAGCAGGCCTTCCAGCAGATGGGCACGCTCCTGGGCCTTTTTCAAATCGTACTCCGTCCGTCGGTAGATGACCTGCTCCTGGAAGGTCAGATACTCGTCCAGACACTCCCGGAGAGTCAGCACCTTGGGCTGGCTCTGATTGTGCACCAGCGCCAGCATATTGATGGCGAAGGTGGTCTGCAACTGTGTCTGGGTAAAGAGCTTGTTCAGCACGATCTGGGGATTGGCATCCCGTTTCAGCTCAATGACGATGCGCATACCGATCCGGTCGGACTCGTCCCGGATGTCGGAAATGCCGTCAAGCCGCTTGTCGTTGACCTGATCTGCCATATTCTTGATGAGCATTCTCTTGTTGACCTGATAGGGAAGCTCTGTGATGATGATGCGTGTTCTGTCCTGACCAAATTCTTCAAAATGGTGCCGGGCACGCAGAGTCAGTCTGCCCTTGCCGGTGGCGTAGGCCGCACGGATGCCGCTGCGACCCATGATGATGCCACGGGTGGGGAAGTCCGGGCCTGTGATGTGCTGCATCAGATCTGCCAAAGTCGCCTCCGGATCGTCCAGCACGCAGATGCAGGCGTTGATGACCTCCGTCAGATTGTGAGGGGGGATGTTGGTAGCCATACCAACAGCAATGCCGGAAGAACCGTTGACCAGCAGGTTGGGGAAACGGGAGGGAAGAACACGAGGTTCTTTGCGGGTCTCGTCGAAGTTGGGATCCCAGTCCACGGTGTCCTTTTCAATGTCCCGGAGCATTTCGTTGGCGATCTTGGACATTCTGGCTTCGGTGTAACGGTAAGCAGCCGGGGGGTCGCCATCCACGGAACCGAAGTTACCGTGACCGTCTACCAGCATATAGCGCATGGAAAAGTCCTGGGCAAGACGCACCAGCGCATCGTAAACGGAAGCGTCGCCGTGGGGGTGATAGCGACCCAGCACATCACCGACGCAAGTTGCAGACTTACGGAAGGGACGGTCGGAAGTCAGATTGTCTTCATACATGGCGTACAGAATACGCCGATGGACGGGCTTCAAGCCGTCTCTGGCATCGGGCAGGGCACGACCGACGATAACGGACATGGCATACTCGATATAGCTGTCTTTCATTTCTTTTACAAGCTCGGACTCAATGATGGCCTGATCCGGGTACATGATGTCTTCGGGCTTGTAGTCTTTCTTATGTTGTGCCAAAAGAATTTCCTCCTTTTGTTTTGGTGGCCAGGCGCAGGCGGATCATATCCGCCTCTACCGCATATTTTAGGCCTTCTTGTAGGGGCGGCAACCTGCCGCCCATCGTCATGCCTCTCCCCCTGGGAGAGGTGGCACGGCAAACGCCGTGACGGAGAGGGTCTCCCTGTGGCGCCCTCTCCGTCCGAAATCATGGATTTCGGACAGCTCCCCCAGAGGGGGAGCCATTTTTCTGTTAGTAATCCAAATTCTGGGCGAATTTGGCGTTGGCTTCGATATATTCTCTTCTGGGTTCCACCTTTTCGCCCATGAGCAGGGTGAAAATGCCGTCGGCTTTCGCCGCATCTTCCATGGTGATCCGTTTCAGGGTACGGGTCTCCGGGTTCATAGTGGTCTCCCACAGCTCGTGGGGGTCCATTTCACCCAGACCTTTGTTGCGGCTGATGTCCACCTTGGCGTTGGGATTGTCTCCACGCATTTCGGCGGAAATCATATCACGCTCTGCATCAGAGAAGGCGTAGCGTGTGGTTTTGCCACGAACCAGCTTGTAAAGGGGCGGCATAGCGGCGTACACATAGCCCTGCTCCAGCAGGGGGCGCATGAAGCGGAAGAAGAAGGTCAGAAGCAGCGTTCTGATGTGAGAGCCGTCCACATCCGCATCAGCCATAATGATGACCTTGTGATAGCGCAGCTTGCTGCTGTCAAACTCCTCGCCGATGCTGGCACCCAGAGCGGTGATGACAGGCTGCAACTTGTCGTTGTCGATGACCTTGTCTTCCCGGGCCTTTTCCACATTCAGCATTTTACCCCACAGGGGCAGGATGGCCTGGAATCGGGAATCTCGTCCCTGGGTAGCAGAGCCGCCTGCGGAGTCACCCTCGACGATGTAAATTTCCGTCAGCGAAGGGTCGCTTTCGTTGCAGTCACGGAGCTTGTCCGGCATTGCCGCACCGCCCAGAGCGGATTTGCGGCGGATGGACTCTCTTGCCTTCCGGGCAGCTTCTCTGGCCCGATTTGCCATCATGGCCTTGTCCAGCACGATCTTGGCAGTCTGAGGATGTTCCTCAAAATAGACGGCCAGCTGCTCGGACACGATCTGATCCACCAGCGTGCGGATATAGGCGTTGCCCAATTTGGCCTTGGTCTGGCCTTCAAACTGGGCATCGGTCAGCTTCACGGAGATAACGGCGGTGATGCCTTCCCGGCAGTCCTCGCCGGAAACCTTGTCGTCGCCTTTGATAATGCCGGTCTTCATGCCGTAGTTGTTGAGCACGCGGGTCAGCGCAGCTTTAAAGCCTGTTTCGTGCATACCGCCTTCGGGGGTGCGCACATCGTTGGCAAAGGAGAGCATGGTCTCGTTGTAACCGTCTGTATAAGCCAGAGCGATCTCGGCAGAAGCATCTCCCTTGGAGCCGCTCATGTAGATCACATCCTGATGGATGGCGGTCTTGTTCCGGTTCTGCCAGGTGACGAACTCCCGAATGCCGCCTTCGTAGCACATGGTCTCGGAAACCGGGGCTTCATCGGGACGGTCATCGGTGATGGTGATGGACAGCCCTGCGTTGAGGAAGGCTTCCTCCCGCATACGCTCGTGCAAAATGGCGTAATCGTATTCCAGGGTGTCGAACATTTCAGGATCGGGCTGGAAGGTGACTTCCGTGCCGGTCTTTTCCGTGGTGCCCACAATGGTCATTTCCTGGGTGATGGCGCCACGGGCAAATTTCATTTCGTGGATCCTGCCGTTTTTGTGGACACGGACGGTCAGCCACTGGGAAAGAGCGTTCACAACGGAAGCGCCCACACCGTGCAGACCGCCGGAGACCTTGTAACCGCCGCCGCCGAACTTACCGCCGGCATGCAGCACGGTGAAAACCACTTCCAGAGCCGGCTTTCCGGTCTGGGGCTGGATGTCCACGGGGATACCACGGCCATCGTCGGTAACGGTGATGGAATTGCCGGGGTTGATGGTAACATGAATGTGCTTACAGTAGCCTGCCAGCGCTTCGTCGATGGAGTTGTCCACGATCTCATACACCAGATGGTGCAAACCGGAAGAAGAGGTAGAGCCAATGTACATACCCGGGCGCTTGCGGACGGCTTCCAAGCCTTCCAGCACCTGAATCTGACTGCCACCGTATTCTTCTGTGACTTTCATTTCTTCCGACATATTGTCCTCCTTACACAGACAATTTGTATAAATTTCCTTTTGTTTATGCAGATGTATATACAGTATAATATCTTAAAAATGCATTTAGATCCATTCGCATTTTATTGTATTTTTATTCATTCTTAAATGGGGGACAGGGAACACCATAACAGGCTTTTTGATGGCTGTCCCGAAGCCTCCCCCCATTGGCAATTTATAATTTGATCTTTCCGCCTTCGATCTGGATGGTCCTGCCCAGCTTCGTCAACCGTCCCGGCTCGCAGCCGGTGATGAACACCTGTCCTTTATCGATCTGGTTCAGCACAAAATCCTGCCGCCCGGGATCCAGTTCCGACAAAACATCGTCCAGAAGCAGCACAGGCTCTTCGCCGCTTTCCCGGCGCATCAATTCCCGCTGCGCCAGCTTCAAACTGATGACCGCTGTTCGAGTCTGACCTTGAGAACCGTAAAGTTTCAGGCTGATGCCCGAAAGTGCTACATCAAAATCGTCCTTATGAGGGCCGGTCAGGCAGGAACTGCTGTCCAACTCTGCCCGATAGTGGCTTTCCAAATGGGACAGTAGGTCATTTTCCAGCTGCGGCAGGGGAGCGAAGGGGTCGGATACGGTGGAAACTGTCTTGTATTCCAGCGAAAAATCCTCCAAACCGCCGGAAAATTCCCGGTGATATTTGGCAGCTGCTTCCCCCAGACCCTGATAAAATCTGGCTCGATAGGAGATCAGCAGTGCACCCACCTGACACAATCGGCGGTTATACTCGGGCAAAATCTCCAGCACCGCCGGATTTTCATGCCAATCTTTCAAAATCTGGCTTTTCTGCTCCAAAATGCGGTTGTATTCTATCAGTGCCGCATCGTAATTGGGGCGAAGTTGACATAACACTAAATCTCCCAGCCGCCGCCGGGGTGCAGAACCGCCCTTCAATATCATCAGATCTTCCGGGCAAAAAAGCACACAAGGGAGCAACCCGGCAATTTCTCCGGCAGTTTTCTTTTTCACGCCGTTGCACTCCAGAATCCGTCGCCGACCACCGGGAAACAGCACCCAACGGAGGGTCTGGCTCCGGTTCTGGCTGAAAATTCTGCCCTGGATCTCTCCAAAATCTGCCCCAAAGCGGATCAATTCTGCGGTTTTCAGGGCACGAAAACTCTTGCCTGTGCCAAGATAGCCGATGGCTTCCAGCAAATTGGTCTTTCCCTGGGCGTTGCGGCCTAAGATCAGGTTCACCCCCGGGTCAAATTCCAGAAAAACTTCCTCATAGTTGCGGAAATTTCCCAATTGCAGCCCATCAAGTCTCATTTTCGCAAACGATAAAGCACTGTCCGGCAAATTCCACCTTGTCGCCGGGGCGCAGCTTTTTGCCCCGCATGGTGCACACTTCGCCGTTGACCAGCACCGCACCTTCCTGGATGACGGTCTTGGCTTCGCCGCCGGAATAGACGATGTTTGCAAACTTCAGCGCATCCTGCAGCTTGATATATTCGGTGGAAATGGGCAGTTTTTGTCCATTTTCCTTCTTTTTAACGGTAACTTTCATAGTTTTCTCCTTCATTGTGGGGCGCACGCCCGAAGCCTCTGCCAAAGGGAAAGCCCTTAGCTCTTGATTCTCACCGGCAGCACCATATAGGCAAAATCATGCTTGTCATCTGCCGGGGTAAAGACAATGGGGCTCAGGCCATTGGTCAGTTCCATCATCACTTCTTCACTGGGAACAACTTTCAGTGCTTCTGCCAAATAGCGCACATTGAATCCGATCTCCAGATCCTGACCGTCGCCGGCAAAGGAGCACCGGTCTTCCGCTGCACCGATGGTGGTGCTGGTCTTCATCTGCACTTCGTTGCGTCCGAAGACACAGCGAACAGGACTTTTGTATTTTTCAGAAACGATCAGACCCACACGCTCAATGGAGCTGGCAAGATCCGAAACATGAGCAGCCAGTTTAATGGGGCAGTTGGTGGGAACGACCTTCCGCCAATCCAGGAAATCGCCTTCCAGCAGTCGGCAGACCAGAGTGGTGCCGCCCATTTGGAACAAAATGTGCTTATTGCCCAGGGTAAAGGCCACATCTGCATCCTCACCCAGCAGTTTTTCCACTTCCTTCAATCCGGAAGCCGGAACAACGAAGCTCAAATTTCTGCCCAAAGCCTCTTCCGGGTGGAAGGTGCGGCGAGCCAGACGGAAACCGTCCACGGCAATGGCGGAAACAGCAGTGTCTTCCACTTCAAATTTCACGCCCGTATGAATGGGACGCCCCTGATTTTCAGAGACGGCAAAAATGGTGCCGGAGATCAGCTCTTTCATGGCTGTCTGCGGAATGCGGATGGCCTTGCCTTCGCTGACATCAGGCAAATTGGGGTAATCATCGGCATTTTCAGCGGAAATGGTAAACGATGCATAGCCTGCCCGGATGGAAACTTTATAACTCTCGTCCACCACCACGGTCACCGGGCCTTCCGGCAGACGGCGGATAATGTCGCCAAAAAGCTTGGCAGGCAGAATGCATTCACCGGGATCGGAAACATCGGCTTCGATCTGGTGGGTGATGGCAGTTTCCATATTATAACCTGTCAGGCTGATGCCTGCGGCGGCCCGGCATAGGATGCCTTCGATGACGGAAAGGCTGCTTTTTGTAGCCACCGTTCTGCTGGCAATATTCAAACCGGCAGACAGCATACTTTTTTCACAGGTAAAACGCATAGTGGTTCATCCCTTCTTGTTTTATTTATTAAAATAAATAGAAAAATAGATATTTTAGGTAGTATTAACAGTATTAGGGGAAATTTATGTGGAAAAGTGGTTTAAGTCCAGATATCAAGCGACTTTTTTATCCACAGGCCGATTTGGAAATCTCAAAACTTTTCCACAGGCCATGTGGAGAAAAAATGGATGCAACCGATTTCCACAACAATTCCTTCCACATTCCACAGCCTCTGTGGAGAAAAGTGTAAAGATGAAAGTTTTCCACTTTACACTTTACACTTTACACTGCCATTACAGGCAGGAATTGATGTTGGCAGTAATATCCCGAACATTGTTCTGCAGGTTGGTATCCCCGTTTTTCAGAGCAGTCTCTACCTTACGGATGTTGTAGAGCACGGTGGAGTGATCCTTTGCAAATTCGGCGCCGATATCCGGCAGGCTCAAATTGGTCAGTTTCCGGATCAGATACATGGCCACCTGCCGGGCTTCGGCAATGCCCTTGCTCTTGGTGGTGCCACGCAGCACCATTTCGTCCACGGAGTAGAATTTGCAGACCTGAGAAATAATGAGACTGGGGGTGGGAACGGCGTTGCCTTCCACCTTGAACATATCGGCAATGGCCCGGGAAATGTTGGGCAGATCCAGGGGCATATTGTTCAGCTCCTGATAGGCCATGATCTTTTTGACGGTGCCTTCGATCTGCCGGACATTGTTGGTGATGTTGATGGCGATGAAATTGGTCACATCGTCGGGAAGGTTCATGCCCATGTGAACGGCCTTGTTTTTGATGATAGCCATTCTGGTCTCGTAATCCGGGGGCTGGATGTCTGCCAGCAAGCCCCATTCAAAACGGGTCTTCAGTCGGTCTTCCAGAGTCAGCATATCGCTGGGCTTCCGGTCGGAGGTCATGACGATCTGCTTGTGGCTTTCATAAAGGGTGTTGAAGGTATGGAAAAATTCCTCCTGAGTCGATTCCTTACCGGCGATGAACTGCACATCGTCGATGAGGAACAGATCCGCTTCCCGATATTTGTTGCGGAATTCCACATTCTTACCGCCCTGGATGGCAGCGATCAATTCGTTGGTAAACTGGTCGCCTTTGATATAGACAATATTTGCTTCCGGATTTTTCTTGCGGATGCCATTGGCAATGGCATAAAGCAGGTGGGTCTTGCCCACGCCGGGAGGGCCGTAGATAAACAGGGGATTGTATACATCACCGGGGTGATTGGAAACAGCGATGGCTGCGCCATGGGCAAATCGGTTGGAAGGGCCAACGATGAAATTTTCAAAATTATACTGAGGGTTAAAATCCATGGAGGAGGTCTTTTTGCCCTTGGACTTGTAGGCATCGTACTCCTGGTCACCGAAGACGATGACCTTGATGTTGCTGTTGAAGATCTTCTGCATGGCTTCCGTGATCAGCTCACAGTAACGCTGGGTAATGATGTCCCGGCGATAGTCCGAAGAGGTGTGCAATATCAGCTGATCGTCTGTCAGCTCCACTACTTCCGTATCGTCAAAGAAAGTGGAAATGATCACAGCACCCAGCTGTTCTTCCATATAGCCAAGAACCTTCGCCCAGACATAGGCGGATGAAAACATAATTTTATGGCTCCTTTCACTCTATAACCTCGGGGAAAAAGGCAATTCTTCCCCACAATATCTCAATCTAAATCATAACATATTTCGATGCAAAAAACAAGGTTTTTTTGTCTGGATACAATATAAAAAAGAAAATTGAAGGCAAAGACATAAAAATTGCAGAGGAAGAGGGAGACCGCTGGCATAAAAAAGGTGTCCCCGAACGAAAAAATCCCGATGTTTCACATGAAACATCGGGAAAATCTCGGCATGGGGATATATCATCGTTTCTCTTCCAAATATAACATTCCCCCCGCTGTGCGGGGGGAATACGATCATTTTTTCTCTTCTGGGATAAAACTCAGGGTCAGGCTCTCCAAATTGGTCTGCATACGGATGTAATTGACGCCGGCTGCACCCAGCATCCGCTTGGAAGCCACATTGCTCATGGTGTCGGCGTATTTGTCGGACAGGTAGATCACTTCTTTGATGCCGCTCTGGATAATGGCCTTGGCGCATTCGTTGCAGGGGAACAGGGCGACATAGATCCGGCTGCCCCGGAGATCTCGACCGTTGGCGTTCAAAATGGCATTCAGCTCTGCATGGACAACAAAGGGATATTTGGTTTCTTCGCCCTCTCTTGTCCAGGGAAATTCGTCATCGGAGCAGCCTTTGGGCATACCGTTATAGCCGGTGGAAATAATGATATTGTCCTGGGAAACGATGCAGGCACCCACCTGGGTGCTGGGGTCTTTGCTGCGCTTGGCGGCAAGCATGGCAATGCCCATAAAATACTCGTCCCAGCTGATACAATCCTGTCGTTTCATCGCAATACCTCCGATATAGAATTATAAAATACGAATGAGAAGATGCCTTTCATCGGCTGCATCCCGGATGGAAGGACCCGAGATCCTTATTTTTCCAGGATAATGGGGCCGTTGTTGTTCTGTAACTCGCTGCGGATATAATTTGCGGCTTCCTCAGGAGAAAGCTTTACCTGCTCGCCGGTTTTCATGTTCTTCACAGAGCAGACACCGGCAGCAATTTCGTCCTCGCCCAGCAGCACGGCGTAGGGGACAGCCAGCTTGTCGGCGTAAGTCATTTTCTGCTTGAACTTCTTCTGCTCGCCGTACAGCTGCACCCGAAGACCTGCGTTTCTCAGGGTCTCTGCCAGAGAAATGGCGGCAGAAATGTTTTCCGTCATCGGAAGCACCAGCGCATCGGCAGGCGCACTGGGCAGTTCCGGGTTCAGAAGACCCTGCTCGTCCAGCACATAGAACAGTCTCGTCAGGCCGATGGAAATACCCACGCCGGGCAGGGGCTTATCGATGTAGTAGCCGGCCAGATTGTCATAGCGACCGCCGGAGCAGACAGAGCCGATCTCCGGGTGATCCAGCAGGGTGGTCTCATAAACGGTGCCGGTGTAGTAGTCCAGACCACGGGCGATGGTCAGATCCACGGCAAAATTCTCTTCCGGCACGCCGAAAGCAGCCAAATTCTCGGTGACGGCGTTCAGTTCGCCCAGACCCAGATCGAACAGCTCGTTGCGGCCTGCGTATCCTTCCAGAGCGGACAGAACTTCTGCATTCGTGCCGGTGATGGCGATGAATTTCAGAATTTCATCGGATTTCTCAGGAGAAATGCCGCAGTCCTCCACCAGCAATGTCCGTACCTTCTCTGCGCCGATCTTATCCAGCTTGTCCACGGTGCGCATAATGTCGCCGCTCTTTTCAGACAGTTCCATCATGGCATAGAAGCCGTTGAGGATCTTGCGGTTGTTCACCCGGATCTGGAAACGGTTCAGGCCAAAGCCACGGAACACCTTGTAGATGATGGCAGGGATCTCCGCCTCGTTGAGAATGTCCAGCTTGCCGTCGCCGATGATGTCGATATCTGCCTGATAAAATTCACGGAAGCGACCACGCTGGGCACGCTCGCCCCGGTAGACCTTGCCAATCTGGAACCGGCGGAAGGGGAAGGCCAGGTCATTGTAGTGCAGGGCCACATACTTTGCCAGCGGCACAGTCAGATCGAACCGCAGAGCCAGATCGCTGTCGCCCTTGGAAAAGCGGTAAATCTGCTTTTCGGTCTCGCCGCCGCCCTTAGCCAGCAAAATCTGAGCATCCTCAATAATAGGGGTGTCCAGAGGGGCAAAACCATAGGAAGCGTAGGTGGTGCGCAAAATTTCCACCATTTTCTCGAATTTGACCTGCTTGGCGGGCAGCAGCTCCATAAAACCGGACAGTGTCCGGGGTTTGATGATATCCATTTTGTTCCTCCAAAGGGAAAATAATGATGAATTAGTATCTTGTTTTGGTGTGCAGCATTTCACGCCAATCCAGATCGCCACGCTGCAAGCCCATGATGAGCATTTCAGCGGAGGCCAGATTGGTCGCCACAGGCACATTGTGCTTGTCGCAGTGGCGGATGGTCTCCACCATTTGGCTGTCGTCCCAGGCGTCGGTGGTGTTGGGGTCGGTGAACATCAGCACCAGGTCGATCTCGTTGTAGGCAATGCGGGCGTTGATCTGCTGATGACCGCCCTGCTTGTGAGAAAGCAGCAGAGTGATAGGTAGACCCGTGTTGTCGGCGATCAGTCGGCCGGTGGTGGCGGTGGCAAACAGATTATGCTTCATCAGCACGCTTTTATAGGCAGTGCAGAACTGGACCATCAGTTCTTTCTTCTTGTCGTGAGCCAGAAATGCAATATTCATAATCGACGCTCCTTCTTCATTTTACCGGTTTGCAACAGGCACCGGCTTACCCTGTATTCTTTTTGCGATCCGTTTATAAGCAGCAGCTGCCCCTGTGTGGCTGTATTGGATCATGGGCTTTCCCTTGGCTGCGGCAAAACTGACATCCGGGTCAGAGGGGACAATGCCCAGCAGCGGCAGCCCCACCGTGTCCATCACATCGTCGATGTCCATACCCAGCGCTTTCATCAGGGAATGGTAGACCCGGTTGACCACCAGACGGACATTTTTGACACCCATTTTTTCCAGTTCCTGCCCGGCTCGTTCTGCGCAGCGGATGGAAGCAGGATCGGGAATGGTGGTCAGAATGCAGCGGTCGCAGAATTTTACCACTGTCTGCATCCCTTCGCCCAGCCCCGCCGGGCCGTCCAGCAAAATATAGTCAAATTGAAAACGGGCGGCTTCCAGCAGTTCCTCCAGTTTTTCCCGGGGGATATCGCCGATCGAACCGTTGGCAGGGGCCGTCAGGAAAGACAGGCAGGGAAATTGGGGATGTACGAGGGCGGCACTGAGTGGGTAGTAGCCCACGCAGACATCCAGCAGGGAGAGGGCGTTATTCTGGGAAAGACCCAGGAAAATATCCAGATTGCGCAGACCCACATCTGCATCGATGCACAGCACCCGGCAGCCGTCTTTGGCCAGCGCAGTGGCAACGGCAGCGCACAGGGAAGATTTTCCTGTGCCTCCTTTGCCGGAGACAAATGCGATCACCTCACCCAAAATATACACCCCCATACTAAAATTTACCTTATTATAAAGCAAAAACGCACAAATTGCAAGAGTATTTCCAAGCTTTTTTAGGATTAATTTATCATTTTACACAAAAATATCCCCTTTTAGACCCACAAAAAGCATCGACGGCGTCCGGTTGGGCAAAAAAATACCGCAGGGGCGTTGCCCTGCGGTACTTTCTTACCAGTTTAAGATGAAATACACCAGCACTGCGGTGCCCAAAATGATCCGGTACAGGCCGAAAGAAGAGAAGCTGTGCTTGCGCACATATTCCATCAGTGCCCGGATGACCAGCAGACTGACGACGAAACTGACCACGCATCCGATCAGCAGGATCATCAGCTCATTGCCTTCAGGCAGGTTGCCCTCCAGCAGATACTTGACCACCTTCAGAGCGCTGGCGCCCAGCATGGTGGGGATAGCCAGGAAGAAGGAAAATTCTGCACCGGCAGGTCTGCTGACACCCACCAAAATTGCGCCTAAAATGGTGGCACCGGAACGGGATGTGCCGGGGATCAGGCTCAGGCACTGGAATGTGCCGATGAGCAGAGCGGTTTTGTAGTCGATGTCGTAGACATTTTCAATGGCAAAATGCCGGCCTTCGTTCCGCTTTTCAGCCAGCAGGAAGGCGATGCCGTAAACGATCAGCATCACTGCCACCACGGCGTAATTGTACAGATATTTGTCCAGAAGGTCGTCAAACAGCAGACCCAGCACCGCCGACGGCAGCACCGCTACCACCACTTTGAACCAGAGATTCCAGGTATCTTTCTGCTCTTTTTCCGTCTTTTTCCCGGAGAATGGGTTTAATTTATGGAAAAACAGCACCAAAACAGCGAAAATTGCACCCAGCTGGATCACCACCTGGAACAGTTCATAAAAAGCAGGAGAGACCTTGAGTTTTATGAATTCTTCCAGTAAAATAAGGTGACCCGTGGAGGAAATGGGCAGCCATTCGGTAATGCCTTCCACAGTGCCAAATAAAACAGCCTTTAAGTATTCAAGCATAGTGTGACTCCTTGTATCGATCTTTCATTTTAAATTTTTTCTCCCTCTATCATACTCGCATCGGGCGGTAAAAGCAAGAAAAAATTCGCCATTCATAAATTGTGAGTCAACTCTTAACAAAAAGTTCACCCCCCCTTGGGAAAAAAGGCTATAATAGAGTAAAACCAAAACCATACCTATCAAAATAGGAGGTAGAAAAATGGCAATGTCTGTTCTGGTCGTGGAAGACGACCACAATATTGCAGAACTGCTGCAAATGTATCTGGAAAAGGAAGGCTATGCCGTCACCGTGGCTTACGACGGTGGGGCAGGTCTGGCAAAGTATCATGCGATCGATCCGGATCTGGTGCTGCTGGATGTGATGATGCCTGTGATGGACGGCTGGGCGGTCTGTAAGGCCATCCGTGCCGAAAGCCAGACCCCCATCATCATGCTCACCGCCAAGGGCGAGACCGCCGACAAGGTGACCGGCCTGAAAGCCGGTGCAGATGATTATATCACCAAGCCCTTTGAGATGAGAGAGGTGCTGGCTCGGATCGAGGCCGTGCTCCGCCGCTCCACCGGCACGGTGGTGGAAAAGAAGGCCAGAAGGCTGTCTTTTGACGGTCTGGTCATCGACATGGATGCCTTTGAACTGCTGGTCAACGGCAAAAAGGTGGACACACCGCCCAAAGAAATGGAGCTTCTTTACTATCTGGCATCTTCGCCCAACCGGGTCTATACCCGTAATCAGCTGCTGGATGAGGTGTGGGGATTCGACTATTTCGGCGACAGCCGGACGGTGG
>CAZJCA010000024.1:0-21623 GCA_964544505.1 uncultured Oscillospiraceae bacterium | reverse complement strand
CTTGCCCAGCAGGCGGCACTTGCTGATCAGATACTTCTGGATAGAGGGCACTTCCACGAAGGGAATCTCTACGCCCAGGTCACCTCTGGCCACCATAATGCCTTCGCACAGCTGGCAGATCTCTTCGATATTATCCACGCCGGAACGGTTTTCGATCTTTGCAACGATATCGATGTTGCTGCCGCCGTTGGCATCCAGGAATGCATGAAGCTCTTCCAGATCCTTTCTGGTAGAAACGAAGGATGCGGCAATAAAGTCCACATCATTTTCAATGCCGAACAGCAGGTCTGCCTTGTCTTTTTCTGACAGGTAAGGGCCGCTCATGACCTTGTTGGGGAAACTCATGCTCTTGCGGTTGCTCATGGTGCCGCCGGTGATGACCTTACAGATAGCATTATTGCCAGAGAGTTCCGATACCTCAAATACCACCAGTCCGTTGCAGACCAGAATACGGTCGCCCACCTTCAGATTCTTCACAAGATCCTTATAGTTGACGGATACGATGGTCTCGTCGCCTTCCACATCATCGGTAGTAAAGGTGAATACATCGCCTGCGCTGACGGTGACACTGCCGTTGGCAAAGGTGCCGATCCGATACTCAGGACCTTTGGTGTCCAGCATGATGGCAATGGGCATGTGCAGCTTTTCACGGACACGCTTGATCAGCTCGATCTTACGCTTATGCTCCTCGTGATCGCCATGGGAGAAGTTCAGACGGGCAACACTCATACCGGCCTGACACATAGCGGTCAAAGTGGCTTCATTTTCGCTGGCAGGGCCAATGGTGCAAATGATTTTTGTCTTTCTCATATGTGATACCTCTTTGTCAGAGTTTTATTTTTGTCCTTTTAAATACTAGCACATTTTTTCCTCTTCGTCAATTATCTAATTCGCACCGAATAATGTTCCAGCCAAAAATTGATTTGGAGCATATACACAATGGTTTGGGGTCTGCGCATCAGCTGCCCATACCAAGGCCAAACAAAGTCCTGATGCAACAGATTTTCCAGTGTTTCTTTCCGAACCAATTGGAAAATCGGTGCATTGGCATTGGCGATCACCTGACGAAGCAGTTCCGTCACGATCTCCAAATACCGGGGATCATAGGTCTTGGGGAATGGACTTTTTTTCCGATATAATACGCTTTGAGGAAGAACCCCCTCCATGCTATGCCGCAGAAGCCCCTTCTCCTGCCCCTTGTAGTCTTTCATATGCCATGGGACACCGTAAAGATATTCTGCAATTCGGTAGTCGCAGAAGGGCATCCGAATATTCAGGCCATAGTAGCTGCCCATCCGATCGCCTCGGTCGATCAATGTCTGCATAAACCATCGAAAATTCAAATTGACCAGTTCCTTGATACGCCTGTCCAGAGGACTGTTTTCCGGCAAGATGTCCGATCGATCGATGGTATCTTGATAACGACTATGAACAAACTCCTCCGGCTGGATCTGATCCAAGATCCAGGGAGAAATGAATTCTGTTCTTTCTTTTGTCGTCTGGGCCCAAGAGAAGGTTTCCACATCTCGCATTTGAGGATCTCGATACCAGGGATAGCCGCCAAAGATCTCATCAGCACATTCACCGGAAAGGACGGTATCCACATGGGGACGAATCTGCTGGCAGAAACGCAGCAACGACACATCCACATCTGCCATCCCCGGCAGATCTCGGGCAATGGTGGCATCAGCAATACCATCGACCAGATCTTCCGGTGTCAACACCGTCCAGTGGTGATGGGAGTCCAAATTCTCCTGCATGATCCGAATATATTCCGTGTCCATATTGGGCTGGAAGCGATTGGATACAAAGAATTTTTCGTTATCCTGATAGTCCACAGAAAAAGTGTCCAGCACCTCCCCTTTTGCATCCATTTCCCGTGCACAAAGGGCAGAAACCAGACTGGAATCCAGGCCACCAGACAGCATTGTTCCAACTTTTTTATCCGTTTTCATTTGGCGAATAATGGAGTCCTTCACCAAATAACGAACTTTTTCCGCCGTTTGATCGAAACTATCCTCATGGATACGATCTGTCAACTGCCAGTAGCGGCGCAACCGCAGGTTGCCCCCTTGAAATACAGCGCAGCAGCCCGGTTCCAGCTCTTTTATGCCGTAAAACACACCGCTGCCCGGGGTTCTCCCTGGGCCTAAAAGCAATATCTCCGCCGCTCCTGCGGCATCCAGCAGGGCTTCGACCCCCGGGTATGAAATGATGGTTTTCATCTCGGATGACGCCAGCAAACCGCCCTGATGTTGCTGATAGAACAGCGGCTTTACCCCCATCCGATCTCTGGCTAAAAACACCTTCCCCTGCTGCTCCATGACGATCATCAGCGCAAATACACCATTTATTTTTTGAAGCATTTCTTCCCCCCATTGACCATAGCTGTGAAGGAATACTTCTGCATCGCTTCCGTTTTCAAATTCATGTCCCAACCTTCCCAATTCTCGCAGCAGTTCCCTTTTGTTAAAAAGCGTACCGTCGCAGGTTATGATATAGCGCTCCCCTGCCCACTCAAATATCAACGGTTCTGTATACTCATTTCTTCCACAGCCGGTATGCAAGAGGGTTTTGCCCTTTTCGGAATAAACCCAAACGCTATCGGGCCCTCGGCGTTTCATGGTCAAAAGCATCTTCTTTTGGATTTCCTCATTGGAAGACAAGTCAAAAATCCCCGCAATTCCACTCATAGCATCACTTCCCTTTCCTCAGCAATTTTATGCAGCGCAAAGCTGCTTTGTGCGTATGATTTTTCCTTTCGGGGCATACTATTCGAGGGTGATAAAATGAAAGACAGCAAAGAGCTTTTGGCTTCTGTCCTGCACACGGTGCAGATGGGGCAAACCGGCATTCGCTCCGTTCAGAACAACGCCATCCGCACCGGTTTGAAGCAGGAACTGAAGCAGCAGTTAAAAGAATACGATTCCATCGAAAAAGAAGCGTTGAGATTAGCAGCCAGCCGAGGATGGACATTGACCGATGTTAACCCTGCGGTGCGTAAAATGTCGGATATGATGAGTCGAGCCCGGCTTATGGGCGGCGATGTGGATTCCAAAATCGCCGGAATGCTGATCCAGGGCAACACCAGAGGCATGATCTTAGGTATTCGCAATCTGCATCGGGGCAATCATACCGACAGTCAGATCACAGAGCTTGCCCAAAAGCTTCTGGACAGAGAAAACATCAATATTCAGAAAACCCAAGCCTATTTATGATGCTCCTCCGGGAGCATACATAGCACATTTGCATTTTGGATGCATAGAATAGGAAAGTGAAATTGAAAGGAGTGGTTTTTCTGCCCGATACAGGTTACATAGATGTACTAGCCTATACCAGCCTTGCCCAGATCCCCTTGGAAAATGTGGCAGTTACCGTCACGGCCACGGACGGTACGGCAATTGCCATGCGGCTGACTGACCGAAATGGCTCTATCGTCCCCATTGAGATCCCTGTGCCTGCTTTATCCGCAGGACAAACGCCGAATACCGGCATTCGACCCTTTACCCCAGTGAATCTCTACGCCCGTCTGGAAGGCTTTGAGCAGATAGAAAATGAAAACTTACAGGTATTTCCCAACATCGTTACCCGTCTGAATTTGGAAATGATCCCACTGTCAGAGCTGCCTTCTGCCTGGGATAAAACCGCCGTATTTGACACGCCGGCACAAAACCTGTAAGGAGGGGTAACATGCCAACGGTTGTTCCATTTGTACCCCAGAATATCACTGTCCATTTGGGCAGTCCCGGCGCAGCGGCAGCCAATGTGACAGTCCCCTTTACGGACTATGTGAAAAATGTGGCTTCCAGCGAGATATATCCCACCTGGGACGAAAGCGCTCTGCGTGCCAACATTTTTGCAATCGTTTCCTTTGCGCTGAATCGTGTATATACAGAGTTTTACCGCAGTCGAGGTTATGATTTTGACATCACCAGTTCCACTGCCATCGATCAGGCTTTTGTCAATGGGCGCAGTTTCTTTGAAAACATCTCCCGGCTGGTAGATGAACTGTTCAACGACTATATGCGCCGTCCCGGCTTTGTAGAACCTTTGGCGTCCAAATTCTGCAACGGCACCACCGTCACCTGTGAGGGATTAAGCCAATGGGGCAGCCAGAATTTAGCGCAGCAAGGTTACAGTTCTCTGGATATCCTGCGCAGCTATTATGGAAATATAGAGATCGTTAATAACGCCCCCATTATGGGCATTACTTCTTCCTATCCCGGAACTGCCCTGCGCCGGGGCAGTTCCGGCCCTTATGTAGTCATCGTGCAGGTTTCTCTCAACCGCATTGCCCAGAATTATCCTGCAATTCCCAAACTTGCCACTGTGGATGGCATTTTCGGCAGCAGAACGGAGGCTTCCGTTCGTGCATTTCAGCAGATCTTCGGGCTGGATGTGGATGGTGTGGTGGGAAAAGCCACCTGGTATGCACTGGTGCGGCTGTATACTGCCGTCACCCGTCTTTCAGAGCTGCGCAGTCAGGGACAACAGTTTTATAGTGTCAACTGGGAATACCCGGATGCCATTATCCAAGGAAACAGAGGCGAAAAAGTACGGCTACTGCAATATATGCTGGCAGTGCTTTCTGAGTATATTAACGAGGTCCCAACTGTAACTGTGGATGGCATTTTCGGCCCTGCCACCGCTGCAGCCGTCCGTGCTGCCCAAAGCTTTTTAGGATTGCCTGTTACCGGTGTGGTGGATGCAACCACATGGGATGAGATCTACGACCAATTCTCCGGTATTGAAAACACAACTTTACGCAACGGCGAAACTTTCCCAGCGACAAACGGCAATTCCACTTCTGCCAATGCCAACCGCAGCCGCTATGCCCGAACATCCACCATGACCCAATTCCCCGGCGAAAACCTGCAGACCGGCAGCCGGGATACCGTATCCCAGGAGGTGGTTCGATGAGACCGAGAGAATCCTTTGTAGGCCAGCCGGTAAGAAGTTTACAAACCATGATTCGGATCTTAGCTGAAGATGACGACAACCTGTCCCCTGTCATTCCGGACGGAATTTATGGAAGCCAAACAAGGAATGCCGTCTCGGCCTTTCAGCGTAAATTTGGCATTCCTGTCACAGGCGTGACCGATCAAGCCACCTGGGAGCGGATTGTTGCGGAGCAGACTCCTGCGCTGGTACGCCTTGGCCCAGCAGAGCCCCTGCGGCTGATTTTAAACCCCAATCAGGTGCTGCGGCGTGGAGAGCGGCATCCTTATCTTTATTTGATTCAGAGCATGCTGGTGGCGCTTGGACAAATCTACGGAAGTATTACCGCTCCCGGGATCTCCGGCGTGCTGGATGAAGCCACCGCCGATGCCCTTTCCTCTTTCCAATATCTAAGCGCCCTGCCTCAAACCGGGGAACTTAATAAGATCACCTGGAAACATCTGGCTCTGCAATACCCCCTGGCAGTAAATATTCAGGAGAGCAAAAACAGGCGCAGGACCTGAAATAATTTGCATTCTTAATTTTAGTTAAAGGCTTGATTTCTCTTTCAGAATACTCTATAATGAACCGAAGAAACGCAACGACCTAGATTCCCGGAGGATACCACTGTTATGAAGGATTGGAAAAAAGAAATATTTACCATTCCCAACCTATTGAGCTTATTTCGGTTAGCACTGATCCCGGTGTATGTGCACCTCTACTTAAACGCCGTCTCCCCTGCCGATTATGCTCTGGCTGCCTGTATATTAGCGGTTTCTTGCCTGACCGATATGATCGATGGCAAGATCGCCCGTCACTTTAATATGATCTCTGTGGTAGGCAAAGTTCTGGACCCCATTGCTGATAAGGCTACACAGTTTTCCCTGCTGGTCTGTCTGACCATCGAGTTCCCCATTTTGTGGGCTTTGATGATCCTTTTCGTTCTTAAAGAAAGCTTCCAGCTGATCGCCTGCTGGGTTGCATACCGCAAGGGCATGATGCTCAAAGGTGCGCTGATTTCCGGCAAGATCTGTACCACTGTTTTGTTTCTGAGCTTGATCGTAATGGTTTTCTTCCACGAAAATATCACCCCCCCTATTGTCCACATCATCACCCTGATCGACGGTCTGTTTTTACTCATTGCTTTTGTTCACTATGCATTTACCTATTACAAGAAAACACCCATGATCCAGGATATCAACTAAAAAACAAGCACCGCTTTCAAAAGCGGTGCTTTCTTATAAAAACGCCCCCGGCTCAGCCGAGGGCGTTTCATCTTTACTTCTGCTCTTTGTGAATCAAGCCAAATGCTTTGGAAAATTCCATCACAGCCAGGGGTACCAAAATCAGTCCCAGGCAGACCAGATAATGCATTGCATCCAGTGCGATCAGTCCGAAGATGGTACGAATGGGGGTAAATACCACCAGGGCAACCAGTGCCACAGAAATGAGGGCAGCTTTATTCAGTGTCTTATTGGTAAACGGTCCAATTTTGAACAGAGAGTGCTCAGAGCGCATATTGAATGCCTGCACCACCTGACTCAGTGCCAACACGATGAAGGCCATGGTCTGACCACCAGCCTCGCCGTAACCAAAGACAAAATTGCCCAGCCAGAAAGCAACCAGCGACAGTGCGCCAAACATCACGCCCTGCAAAACCGTACGCACGCCAAAGCCATGAGCAAACAGACCTTCGTCCTTGGGCTTGGGCTTGCGATCCATGATATCCTTCTCCACCGGCTCCATACCCAGTGCGACCGCAGGCAAAGAGTCTGTGACCAAATTGATCCACAGCAACTGAATGGAGATCAGCGGGCTCTTCTGCCACAGTAGCATTGCCACAAACACGGTGATCACTTCGCCGATGTTGGTGCCCAACAGGAAGCCAACAACCTTCTTAATATTGGCATAAATGCCACGGCCTTCCCGAACAGCATCAACTATTGTTGCAAAATTATCGTCGGTCAGGGTCATATCAGCAGCACCCTTTGCAACATCCGTGCCGGTGATGCCCATGGCGCAGCCAATGTCCGCAGCCTTCAGTGCAGGGGCATCGTTGACACCGTCGCCGGTCATGGAGACCACCTGTCCCTTGCGCTGCCAAGCCTTGACAATGCGGATCTTGTTTTCGGGAGACACCCGGGCATAAACACTGATATGCTCCACCTGTTCGTCCAGTTCAGAGTCAGTCATTGCATCCAGCTCTGCACCGGTGATGGCACGATCGCCGTCCAGCAGAATGCCCAGTTCACGGGCGATGGCAGAGGCAGTAACCACATGGTCGCCGGTGATCATAACAGGCTTGATGCCGGCCCTGCGGCAGATGGCAACCGCATCCTTGGCCTCAGGACGAGGAGGATCGATCATGCCCACCAGACCCATGAAGGTCAGGCCGTTTTCCAGCTCCTCAGAGGTGGGATTTTCGGGAATGCTGTCGATTTCCTTATAGGCAATTGCCAGCACACGCAGGGCATCGCTGCTCATCTTTTCGGTAAAATGCTTGGCCTTTTCCAAATCGCCAGCCACGCAGCGGCTGGCCATCACATCAAATGCACCCTTGACAATGACCATATTCTTGCCATCAATACGGCAGACGGTAGTCATCAGTTTCCGGTCAGAGTCGAAGGGAATTTCTGACAAACGGGGGTATTTCTTCGTCAGTTCTTCCTTAGGACAGCCGTTTTTATGAGCGGCAAGGACGATGGCAGTCTCCGTAGGGTCACCAATGTGCTGCTCTTCTGTGCCATTGAACACCACACTGCCATCACAGCACAGCGTACCATATTGCAGCAGTTTGCAAACAGCCTCGCTGTTGGCATTGGTGATCTGCTCCGTATCTTCAGCGCCATCCAGATAGGCACGAACCAGGGTCATCCGGTTCTGGGTCAAAGTACCGGTCTTATCAGAACAAATAACCGAAGCACTGCCCAGTGTCTCCACCGCAGGCAAACGACGGATAATGGCATTTTTCTTGACCATCCGCTGCACACCAATGGACAGCACGATGGTAACGATCGCAGGCAGGCCTTCGGGAATAGCGGACACCGCCAGAGAAACGGCGATCATAAAGATCTCCAGTACCGGGGTATCGTTAGCAATTCCAATGGCAAAAATCACACCGCAAACTGCCAGTGCCATAATGCCCAGGTACTTACCCAACTGTGCCAACTTCTGCTGCAAGGGCGTCTGGCTCTCTTCCTCGCCCTCCAGCAGGTTTGCAATGCGCCCCATTTCGGTGTCCATACCGGTGGCGGTGACAACAGCAGTTGCCGTGCCATAGGTCACGGAGCAGCCGGAGAACACCATGTTGGTACGGTCGCCCAGAGGAGCTTTCTCCGCCACCACGACGGATGCATCCTTCTCGCTGGGAACAGATTCGCCGGTCAAGGCAGACTCTTCGCACTTCAAACTGACGGAGCGCAGCAATCTTGCATCCGCAGGAATAAAGTCGCCAGCCTCCAGACGAATGATATCTCCGGGCACCAGCTCAGATGCCTCAATGATCTGCTCTGCGCCGTTACGAATGACCCGGGCATGAGGTGCAGACAGGCTCTTCAGCGCATCCAGCGCCTTTTCTGCCTTACTTTCCTGCATCACGCCCATGATCGCATTCATTACGACGATCAACAGGATCAGCAGCGGCTCAAAATACTCATTGGTTTTTTCCACGATGGTGACCACCAGCGAAACAGCAGCTGCTGCCAGCAGGATCAGGATCATCGTGTCCTTAAACTGGTCAAGGAAACGCTGGAAATTGGTTTTCTTTTTCTTTTCCCGCAGTTTGTTTTCACCAAACTGGGCACGCTTTTCGGCGACCTGTGCATCGGTCAGGCCATTTGCCATGTCCGATTGCAACGCCTGGGTTACTTTCAAATGATCTTCACTGTGCCAATTCAAAATAGATTCCTCCTTTAAATTATACAGCGGTTTGGGTATAAAAAAAGACGACACCCATCCGCGCTCTTGCAGACAAGTCTCGTCATTTCAGACAATACCAGGCCGAAGCCGATTGTTGATATTGCCGCACATAGGTGCTGACTACTCCCTTATTGGTGATATTTTATCATAGCCTTATCCAAAACGCAAGAAAAAGTTTTTTCAATTGTTGTTGAAGATCAGGTAAAAAGGGCGTGTCGCTTTTTGCAACACGCCCTGAAATTAATAATGGTATTTTTTCCGCTTGAGGAACATGAACAGCACCGAAAAAATCACTGCCATAAATTCTGCCACCACAATAGAGAACCACACACCATCGATGCCCAAAACCAGGGGCAACAGCAGCACCGCAGCCACCTGGAAAACCAGAGTTCTCAGGAAAGAGATCAGCGCAGAGGTCAGTCCGTCGTTTAATGCAGTAAAGAAGCTGGAGCTAAAAATCGCATAGCCCATAAAAACGAAGGACAGTGCAAAAATTCGGAAACCGGAAACCGTCAGATCCATCAGCTGTGCATCATAGCTTACAAAAATCTTTGCCAAGGGCGTTGCCAGCACCTGCGCCGCAACCACCATTGCAACACCCACAACACCAATGATGATCATGCTTTTTTTCAGCAAGCCTTTCAACTCTTTGTGGTTTTGAGCTCCGTCGTTAAACCCGATCACCGGCGCAATGCCTATGGAATAGCCAATAAATGCAGCGGAGAAGATCATGCTGACATACATCATCACGCCATAGGCCGCCAAGCCATTCTCCGGCTCATAGCGGAGCAGCTGTACATTGTAGAGCATTCCCACAAGGTTCATGGAAATATTGCTCATGAACTCGGAAGAGCCATTGGTACAGGCTTTTGCAATGGCTCGGCTGTCGAAATTGGTCTTGCCCAAGCGAAGAATGCTGCTGTTTTTTCTGCTGAAATAGATCAGCGGAATACTGCCGCCTACCACCTGGCTCATAGCAGTGGCAATGGCTGCACCGGCAAGCTTGTGTTCCTGAGGCAGTAAGATCACCAGCACTGCATCGAGTATCATATTGGTCAAACCGGCAGATACGGTGACGATCAGCCCCATCTGAGGCTTTTCCGCTGTCACAAAGAACGACTGAAACAGCAATTGCAACACATTAAACGGCAGTGCCAGCAAAATGATCCGGGCGTAAAGCACTGCATTGTCCAAAATCTCCCCTTTGCCGCCCAAAAGCTCCGCAACAGCCGGAACAAAAACGATGCCCAGCGCCGCAAAAACAACACCCAGTACGATCGTCACATAAACGAACAGAGAAAAATATCGATTTCCCTTTTCCAGCTTACCCTCGCCAAAGGCTTTTGCAACGATCGCCGAGCCACCTGTGCCGAACATAAAGCCCACGGTGGAAAGGATCATCAGAAACGGATAAATCAGATTGATGGCTGAAAAAGGAGTTTTTCCTGCATAATTTGAAATAAAGAAGCCATCTACTACACCGTAAATGGATGTAAAAATCATCATACCGATGGACGGCAGCGTGAATCGAAGCAAGCGACCGTAGGTAAAATGGTCAGAAAGTTGTATTCTATTCATATTTCTCTCCTAAAAGGTTCTATCTCAGGTGAAGTATAGAGGAAATGTCCACAAATGTCAACTGTTCATTCTTCATGTATTTTTCATTTCCACCCTGACCATGAAAAACTTATAAAAAATAAATCCCATCCGAATGGATGGGATTTATGGCGGAGAAGGAGGGATTTGAACCCTCGATACCCTTTTGGGGTATACACGATTTCCAATCGTGCGCGCTCGGCCAGCTACGCGACTTCTCCATGAGGTTCGCTGCAATCAGCTTGCATATAATACAACACTTTTGCCGCTTTGTCAACCCCTAATTTTACCTTTTTCTCAGTTATTTTTTCCGAGGGCGATCATGGCTTTCCCCTGCCTGAAAACAAGATGTGCACTTCCCAATTGCTGCAAAAAAGCAAACGGCTCATCTGCGTCCACCTCGATCAGATTTTCCTCTTCCTCATGGCGAAGATGCAGAGAGAACCGTGGTTTCCCTTCTCCCATCCGTTTCACCGGTATGCGCATCTTCAGCCCCAGTCCGCCTTCCATCGGCAGCAGCAGTCCCAGATTTTCCCGAAAGCCTTTCCCTTCTGCCACCAGCTCCACCATTTGACCGTCACAGCGGCTACAACGGCATTGCAGCTCGTAGTATAGCCCCACACGCTTCACTTCAACAGAGCCGACCTGCTTTTCCCCGAAGTTCACTTTGTATGTCCCTTCCAAATTCATCCCTCCGCTAAACTCTATGCAAAAGGGGCTTCTTTATTCAAGTCATACGAGAGTCTGTCAAGCCAAAGCTGACAGCAATGGCATCATCCACCAGCTGCATGGACTTCTCGTCCAAATGGCCCATGTGCTCACGCAGGCGGCGTTTATCAATGGTGCGGATCTGCTCCATCAAAATCACAGAATCCTTACTCAAACCCACACTGCCGCCTGCAATATTGATATGGGTAGGCAGTCTGGCTTTTCCTGTTTGGCTGGTAATGGCTGCCGCAATGACGGTTGGCGAATGTCGATTTCCCGTGTCGTTCTGGATAATGAGTACAGGCCGGGTGCCCCCCTGCTCACTGCCCACCACCGGCGACAGGTCAGCATAGAAAATGTCGCCCCGCTTGACCGTAGTATCCATGTTTTTCACACTCCGATAGCATCATTGCCTGCGTTACCGAGCATTCCTATGTAACGCGGCTTAATACTATTGTCCCACGCTCAGCGGAAATTCATACGGCACATCGGCAGTGTATCCTATGCTACCTGCCGACAAAATGCTACTTAAGCTGAAAGTTTTTGACTTCCAGCGTCATAATGCGCCGGTTTTCCTCATAAATTTCTGCCCGTACAGGGCCATTATTTCCATCCACCCAAATATCCAGCGTCAAAGCATCTTCGTTATAACTGTCGTCCACTGTCATGCGAAACAGCCCATCTTCTGTTCCGCACAGGCGTACATAGCCGCTACGCAACGCTTTCACCATGATCCACGGGCCGCTGACCGGCGAAATAATCCCCTCCGCCTGCAACGGAAAAGCAAGTGCAGTATCGTCAAAAGTCAGTTTCCCCTGCTCTGACTGGATATTTCCGGTAATCCCTTCAATATAGGCCGGCTCCCAGACGGTAAAATTCAGGTTTCCTTTCGAATCAACCTCACAGGACAAGGTAAAACTGTAGGTCTTATCCTTAAAATCCGCCGTAATATCCGCATCGAAGCAACACCCATTTCCATTTAAAAGGCCTGTCCGCAGCTTCATGGCATGATCGAATCCCCCATTATCTTCATAACAGCCGCATAAAAGCACCAGCAGCAAAAAAATTACCCATATTTTTTTCACATTCATCCCACCCAGGTTTTCAGTCATACCCTTTTCCCGTAGGTATGCAGTAGTAGTTTATGCGCCCGGTGGAAAAATATGCCTAAAAGAAAGCAGCCGACTTTCGTCGGCTGCTGAAAACTATTTTTGATGGTCATAGCCGCAGAAAATACACTTTGGATAGTCAAAATCATGTGTTTTTCCGCAGCGGGGGCAACGCATTTGGGGAATGCCATTGGAACTGACACCCACAATATCCTGACCGATTTCCGGTGGGAGATTTTCCGTATCTTCCGGAGTAACGGAATCCAGTTGATCTTCCGGCACAAAGAATTCCAATTTGCCACAACGGGGGCAAACATAGAATTCCACCTCCATCGCACCGGCAATCAGATTGGATACATGTCCCAGGAAATAACCGTACTCCCCCAACTGGATCTTTTTCCTATCGAAAAAGTTCATGGGTATCCGGCAGCGAAGGCAGTCAATTTTTCTCATTCTACGGCTTTTACTTTGGCGATCACATCGGCAACCTTAGAGGTATCCAACTCCTCCACACGACCTTCGTCGAAGGCTTCTGCCACCTTGGGGTCGATGGGCAGTCTGGCCAAAATCGGCAGTTCAAACTGGGCAGCAACTTCGTCCAGATGGCTCTTGCCAAAGACTTCGATCTTCTTGCCACAGTCGGGACATTCCAAATAGGCGTAGTTTTCCACGAAGCCCAGCACCGGAATATGCATCATATTTGCCATCTTCACAGCCTTGGACACGATCATGGAAACCAGATCCTGAGGGCTTGTGACGATCACGATTCCATCCACAGGCAGACTCTGGAACACGGTCAGGGGCACATCGCCGGTTCCGGGAGGCATATCGACGAACATATAGTCCACATCTTCCCAGATCACATCCGTCCAGAACTGCTTGACGGCGCCTGCGATCACAGGACCACGCCAGACAACGGGGTCCGCAGGATTGTCAAGCAGCAGATTGATGGACATGACCTGCACACCGCCTTTGGAAAGTGCCGGATACAGGCCTTCCTCATTTGCGCCCTGACACTCGGAAACACCGAATGCGGTGGGAACGGAAGGGCCGGTAATGTCGGCATCCAGAACACCAACACGCTTGCCTTCCTTAGCCATAGCCACAGCCAGCATAGATGTGACGGTGGATTTGCCAACGCCGCCCTTACCGGAAACAACAGCAATCACTTTCTTAACGCTGGACTTGGGATTTAACTTAGCCAGCAGGCTTTCTGCCTTACGGTCAGAGCAATCAGAACCGCAGGTAGAACAGTTACCATTACAAGAACTCATGGATAATTCGCTCCTTCAAATTTTTCTCTTCGCCTATTATATGCCCTTTTTATGAGGGTGTCAACCTACATTTCACGGCACATGTTACCCCTCCTGGGCCTGTTCCCACTGCTCCATCAGCTCCATCAGCACCTGCTCTGCCTGCTCTTTTTCACCCAGCAGTCGGGTCAGTTCCTGGTAGTCAGCGGATGCCGCCTCGATTTGGGTGTCCAGTTCGGCAATGACTTTTTCCTGTTTTTCGATTTCCCGTTCCAGACGACGGATCAGCTTGTCCACATCCTTAGAGCCACCCTTTGGCTTCTCTTTTTTCTCCTTGGGCACGGCAGCAACCACCGGTTGCGTTGCCGCTTCGTGGGCTAAAATCGAGCGATATTTGGCATATCCGCAGGGGAAATCCCGGATTTTACCATCTTCCAGCAGCCAGATCCGCTCGGCAAATTTCTCAATAAAATAGCGGTCATGGGACACAAATAGCAGCACGCCTTCAAATTCTTCGATGGCTGCCTCCACCCATTCCCGGGAGGCAATGTCCAAGTGGTTGGTCGGCTCGTCCAGAATCAGCAGATTGATTTTTTCGTCCATCAGCATACACAGCCGAAGCCGGGACTTTTCGCCGCCGGACAGGTTTCCGACCGTCTTAAACACATCCTCCCCCTGGAATAAAAACTGTCCCAGACGGTCACGGGCTACCTGTGGGGTGCAGTTTTTTTCGTAGAGCATGGTGTCGTAAAGGCTGCGCTCCGGGTGGTCAAAGTGGATGATCTGGGGCAGATACCCCCATTTGACAGTGGGGCCGAACTGGATCTTGCCTTCACAGTCCTCCTCCCCCAACAGGCACTTGATAAATGTGGATTTTCCTGTACCATTGTCGCCCAGAATGGCAATACGCTCGCCGCCTTCTACATTCAAATTCACATCCGAAAACAGCGTCCTGTCCCCAAAGCCCTTGGAAACATTTTTCATTTTAAACACCACATCGCCGGAAAAGTCCTTTTCGCCAAAGGATGCCTTCATGGTCTTTTCCGTCTTTGGTTTTTCTGTCTTTTTAATCCGCTCCATGCGGTGCTGAATGGACATGGCACGGCGGTAAAGGGTTCGGTTGTTGATGCCCCAGCCCTTCATGCGCTCCACCGTAAAGCCCAACTGCTTCAGTTTCGCCTGCTCCTGCTGATACTGCTTCATTTGCAGATCAAACCGTGCCTGCTTTTCGTCCATATAGAACGAATAGTTGCCGGAATAGAACTCGGCGTGTCCGTCCACGATCTCAATGACCCGTTGTGCCACCTGATCAAGGAAATAGCGGTCGTGGGAGATCATCAAAACCGTACCTTTAAATGCATTGATGTACCCTTCCAGCCACTCTACACTATTTAAGTCCAAGTGGTTGGTCGGCTCGTCCAGCAGAAGAATATCCGTCTTTTCCAGAAGCAGACGGGCAAGGTTCACCCTTGTCTTTTCGCCGCCGGAAAGGCTGTCGAATTCCTGCACACGCTGATTTGCCGTAATACCCAGACCGTTGCAGATCTTATCCACTTCCACATCCATTTCGTAGCCACCGCCGGCTTGGAAGCGGTTAACAAGGGCATCATACTGCCGCAATTGCTCATCGGTTGCCCCCTGGGTCATTTCCTGTTCCAGAATTTCCATTTTCCGCCTGGCGGCGGTCACATCGGCATAGGCAGAGCGCAGCACATCTTCCACGGTGTAGCCCATGGGAAACACCGGGATCTGGGAGATCAGGCCAAGGCGCTTGTTGGGATTGACGAATACCTCTCCGTCGTCATAGTCCATTTCCCCGGTGAGGATCTTAAAGAGGGTGGTCTTGCCACAGCCGTTTCGGCCTAAAATCGCTACCCGTTCCCCTTCCTGCACTTCAAAGGAAAGGCCTTCCAAAAGGTTCTCGCCAATGACGAAAAACTTTGTTAAATTGCTTACTTGAATGTCAACCATAGGTTTACTCCAATTCGGAAACCAGTGTTTCCAATTCGTCTAATGTCAGTAAAATATTCAGTGCTTGCAGCAGTGCATTTGCGCTCATGTGTTCCGGCAAAGCCAGTTTTTTCTGCAAAGCAAGTCTTCTTTCGCTGCTGTCGGCGCAACCGGAAAGTCCAAGACGCATCATATCCTGCTTGGTGATGCAACCGCTGGTTGCCCCCTGCACTTCCCCTTCAAAAGTTGCCCCTGCCTTGCGCAAAGACTCCACAATCACATCTTGTGCCATACCTTCCACACCCAGTTTTCCCTCTTTACCGGGGGCAATTTTTCGCCGTTCTTTGCCGAAGATATCGGGAGTATAAGCATGTTTCAGATACTCGCCGGGAATGGCGCTTTTGATATGGTTACGAATGACAAAACCAGCTCCATCCGCATCGGTAAAGACGATCAGTCCTCGCCTTTGGGCAACCTGCCGCAGCAGATTCATCTGCTCCTTGTTCTTGAAAATTCCGAAGCCGGAGGTCTCAAAAATAGGCGCATCAATGATCTGGCTCAGTGTGTTTTTATCATATCGCCCTTCTACCACAATGGCTTCTTTGATCTTATACACGGCGCGCCTCCTGTGCCAGCTGCAAAATCAGCATTTCCAGCAGCCGCTCGTTGTCGTCAAAAGAGGTTTTCATCTTCATATCCGTTTCCAGAACCAATTCCATGGCCTTCTTAAAAAATTCCGGGCGGAATCGCCGGGCAGCGTCCATGGCTTTTCTTGCCATAAAGTCCGCTACACCGCACAACTTTGCCAATTCCCCCGCATTACCTCCCCGGTCAAGGAGGGTTCTTGCCGTACCCAGCCGCCGCAGGTGACTGCCGATGGCTGCCAGGATCACAATTGGCTCTTGCTGCATCTTTAAAAGCTTTTGCAGTGTCACCAATGCATTGCCATAGTCCCCGGCTGCGATCATATCCGTTATGCGAAATACCACCGCATCCAGCACCGGCTCTGTTACTGCATCAATATCCGCCTTGCAGATGGTCTCTGCCCCGGAAAAAGCGGCGATTTTCTCAATTTCGCCGCCTAAGGATGTCATAGTTCCATCGGTAATTTCAATCAAATAGATGCATAAATTAGGGTCGATCCGCTTCCCCTTGGCGGCAAAATGCCGGGTGATCCAGCTGACCAGATCGCGCTGATCCTGCTTGGCAAATTCCACGATCTCCCCGGAAGAAACTGCATCCCACAGTTTCTTGAGCCGCTTATCCGGCTTGAATTCCACCGTATCATAGACAAAGATCACCGTGCAGTATTCGGGAATATCCGTCAGCACATCGATCATCTTATTACGGCTGTCTTCCGGCAGTTTAAAAAGATCGATATCCTCCACCTGCACCAGTGTCCGATCCGCCATCATGGGCAAATTTTCCACCGCATCGGCAAAATCTCGCAAATCGAAATTTTCATTATTAAAACGATGAAAATTGAAAGACTCCGTCAGTTCGTCCAGAATCACCTTGTGGAGCTGCCCCAGATAATGACGCAACAGGAAGGCTTCTTCCCCATGAAAAATATAAAAATTGGCAGGTTCTTTGCTCCGAATTGCCAGTTTTAGCTGCTGCAAGGAATCCTTTTGCAATTCCTTTGCCATGGTCTTACCCCCTGTAAATGACCTTTCCGTTCAGGTCGGTTCTAAAAATTACACATCCAGCCTTGTTCAATCTGTCCAGTACCTCTTGGGCAGGATGTCCGTAGGAATTATCAAGACCCACGGAAATGACCGCAATTTTCGGTCGGGTCTGATCGATCAGCTGTTGCGCTGTCGAATATTTGGAACCGTGGTGTCCCACGACCAGCACATCCAGCTGCGGAAGCTCGATCATATCCATCAGAGCCTGTTCCCCCTCGGTACTGCGGTCACCCGTAATGAGTATATCACAGTTTTCCGTTTGAAACAAGACACACAAGCCGCTTTCATTGTCAGAAATCTGACGATTGGATGGGATCAGCGTGATTTTTGAATTTCCAAAGGTCAGGCTGGTCAATTCCGTTACTGTCAGTTTGGGAACTTCATCACAGAGCGCCTCGGATGTTCCATCATCGTCAGCGCAATCCGGCAGATATAACACCTCCGCCGGAACACGGCTGAGAAGATAGGATGCACCTGCGGCATGGTCACGATCATAATGAGTCAAAACCAGTCCGTCGATTTTGAAAATGCCCTGGCTCATCAGTGCATTGGCAGCGGTATCTGCCGCTTTGGTATCGCTGTCACCGCCGCAGTCCACCACGAAGGTCTTCCCCTCACTTTGAAGCAGGATACACTGCCCCTGCCCCACATCCAGCACCGTCACCCGACACTCATCCAGCAGCGGTTCTGTCCATGAAAGGGTCAGTACCACGCACAAGCTAAGCACAGCCGAGCAAGACAATATCAGCACCTGTTTCTTTTTCAAAAGCAGATGAATGATCAATAGGATATATACAAACATCAGCCACAGCACCATGTAGATGCTATCCATATAGACCGCCGCCAGAGGAAAAGAAGCCATGATCCGTGCCGTGTATAAGACATAACGGATAGGCCAGGCTAATATCCATCCCAACATCTTGCCCAGGGGCATCCAAATAAGTCCTGTCAGGCAAATCGCCATGATACCATAGAAAATAAAAGTGACGATCCACAGGGTCAGCAAATTTGTGATGGTACCCACAAGGCTGACCATGCCAAAATAATAGGCACACAGGGGTGTCACAAAGACAGTTGCACCCAGACTCATACCCACAGAGGAAGATAAACCGTTGGCAAGCTTCCGTTTCCTCCCCTTGAATCGTCCCAGCCGCTTTTTCTCCATCAGCCAGTTTTTGATCGGCTCTGTAAAAAGGAACATTCCAGCCATACAGGCAACCGATAGTTGGAAACTGACACTGGTCACCGTCCAGGGATTAACAAAAAGCATGACCAGAACAGCAAAACCCAAAGCCGTCGGTCCATCATATTCCTTATTAAGCAGCATCGCCGTGATCATCAGTCCATGCATCAGGCACGCCCGCATGATCGACGGAGAAAAACCTGCCACCGCCGCAAAGAAAAACAGCACCGGAAGGCCGATCAGCATGGCAAGCAGCCGCTTACGCCCCACCAGAAAATACACCAGCGAGAAAAGGATGGTCACATGAAGGCCGGAAACGGCGATAATATGGCTGATACCGCTGACTTTCAATGCCGTATCCGTTTCATAGTCCATCCCCTCTTTGTCGCCAATCAGCAAGGCAATGGCAAATCCGGCTGCATCTTCCGGCACGCATTCATTCAAAACCGCTTTCACGGTCTGCCGCACATAAGCAGGATATCCATACCACGGAAGTGTTTCTGCAGGATCCACCGTCGGAGGCAAAAATGCTCTGGCTGTCAAAAACACATTGTCTGCCCGATTGTAACTGGATGCTCCACTACATTCCGGCAAAGTGGCACGCAGTGTGAAGGTTCCTGTTACCGTGTCGCCGGGAGAAAGCGCCTTATCCTTTGGCAGATACACATGCATTTGGTATATCTTCCCATTGATTTTTCCAACGCCATCAACAGCTGTGCCATATTCTGTCTGTTCCGAATAGTCGGTGGCGGTAATGGTCATGTTCAGTTTTTCCCCATCTGCTGCACGGGGAACGGATAAGTATATGGCATCAAAAAGGGACATCCATACGAAACCGATCACACATCCCAGTACGATCGCCACACCGATGCGCAGCTTTTCGTACCGCCGGGTCAGCAGCAGGAACGCTGACAGCACCAGCGCTGTTATACCTGCTGCTGGAAAATAAGCATTTCCCCACAGAAAATACATTCCGATCACCGCTGCCAATGCAAAGCCAATGGCAAACCACATCAGTTTTCTCATGGTGTACCCTCCTTTCTGCGCAAATGGGAAAAAGGGCGCCGCACTGCGGCGACGCCCTTAAAAACTTAGTTCAATTTGCCTGCAACAAAGTTATCGACCTGAGCCAAAGCATCGTCCAGCATCAGCACATCCTTGCCGCCGCCCATAGCAGAGTCGGGCTTGCCGCCGCCGGAGCCGCCGCAGGTGGTACAGACCATCTTCACCAGATCGCCAGCCTTCACGCCCTTGGCAACAGCATCCTTGCCACAGACTGCCAGGAAGGTGATCTTTCCGTCGGTCACGGTAGCCAGAACAGCTGCCACATTGGCGCACTTATCACGCAGGGTGTCGCCCATCTGGCGCAACTTTGCAGCATCGGCATTGGGCACAGTGGCGGTCAAAACCTTCAGGCCGCCGATCTCATGGGAGGCAAACAGGAAACGCTCTACTTCGCCAGCGCTCTCCTTGGCCTTGTAAGCTTCGATGGCACGCTTCAGGTTCTTCATTTCTTCCATGGTATTCTGAATGCGGTCAGTGACTTCTGCCGGTTTTGCCTTCAACGCAGAGGCTGCCTTGTACAGCATCTCACGAGTTCTGGTCATATCAGCCAAACAAGCCTTACCGGTGATGGCCTCAATACGGCGAACGCCGGAAGCAACGCTGCATTCGCTCTCAATGCGGAAGGGGCCGACCTTTGCGGTGTTATCCAGATGGGTACCGCCGCACAGTTCGATGGAATAGCCGCCCATGTTGACCACACGGACAGTATCGCCGTACTTTTCGCTGAACAGAGCCGTTGCGCCCATGGCCTTGGCTTCCTCAATGCCCATTTCACGGGTATCGATGGCGTAACCTTCCAGAACCGCATTCTGGACAATGGCATCCACACGAGCCAGCTCTTCGCCGGTCATGGCAGCATAGTGGGTAAAGTCAAAACGCAGATGATCGGGTTCAACCAGAGAGCCTGCCTGATGCACATGCTCGCCCAGAACAGAAGTCAGCGCCTTCTGCAACAGGTGGGTTGCAGAGTGGGCACGCATGATGGCTTTCCGGCGCTCCACATCGATGGAAGCAATGACCACATCATCTACCTTCATGGAGCCGCTGACCATGGTGCCATGATGCAGATACTTGCCGGACTTGTCCTTCTGGACATTGTTCACTTCAAAACGGCTGTCGCCGCAGAGGATCACGCCATGGTCAGCCACCTGACCACCCATTTCGGCATAGAAAGGCGTCTGATCCAGCACGATGATGCCGCTTTCGCCGCCGGCGATGGTGCCGGAAACTTCCTCGCCCACGCACACCGCCAGCACTTTTGCCTGACAGTTGGGCTCGGAATAGCCAACGAAGGTGGTGGGGGTATTATCCAGTCCCAGATCGATACCTGCCCAGGCCAGATCACCCAGAGCCTTCCGTGCTTCACGGGCACGGACTCTCTGCTCCTCCCGACAAGCGGTGAAGCGCTCCATATCAATGGTCATGCCCTCGTCTTCCACCATCTCTTCCGTCAGGTCGATGGGGAAACCGTAGGTATCGCTGAGCAGGAATGCATCATCGCCGGAGAAAACGGTCTTTCCGGCCTCTTTATGCTCAGCAAGCTTCTGCGCAAAGATCTGCATACCGGTATCGATGGTACGGGCGAAGTTCTCTTCCTCCACCTTGACCACCTTGGTAATATAGTCAGCACGCTCCCGCAGGTAGGTGTAGTGATTTTCGTTCTCGTGTACGACAGTCTCCACCACTTCGTACAGGAAAGGATGGTTCACACCCAGAAGCTTTCCGTGACGGGCCGCACGGCGCAGCAGGCGGCGCAGCACATAGCCACGGCCTTCGTTGGAAGGCAGAACACCGTCAGCGATCATAAAGGTGGATGCACGGATATGGTCGGTGATCACACGCAGAGAAACATCGTTCTTCACGCTCTGGCCGTAGGATGCACCGGTGATTTTGGTCACATGATTGGTGATATTCATAACGGTATCCACATCGAACAGGGAGTTGACATCCTGGCAGACAACAGCCAGACGCTCCAGGCCCATGCCGGTGTCGATATTCTTCTGAGCCAATTCCGTATAGTTGCCCTGACCATCGTTATTGAACTGAGAGAACACATTGTTCCACACTTCCATATAACGGTCGCACTCGCAGCCGACGGTACAGCCGGGCTGGCCGCAGCCATATTTTTCGCCACGGTCATAGTAGATCTCGGAACAGGGGCCGCAGGGGCCGGAGCCATGCTCCCAGAAGTTGTCCTTCTTGCCGAAGCGGAACA
>CAZJCA010000023.1:0-21768 GCA_964544505.1 uncultured Oscillospiraceae bacterium | reverse complement strand
ACCATCCTGTCGGTAAACAAAACTAGGGAAACAGGATGGACGCTTTGCGTCCATTTTTTGTTTGTAAGGAGATTTTTATGCGTACCAAAACCCGTTCCATGGTTCATGGAGCAATCATTGCCGCACTATATGTTGTGCTTACCCACCTGCAAAATATCATTTTCCCCAACAGCGCAAATCTGGCCATCCAGTTTCGGGCGGCAGAGGCGCTGTGTGTGCTTGCCTTCTTCACCCCTGCTGCCATCGGTGGTTTGACCATAGGCTGTTTTCTCTTTAACCTGACCAGCGGTGCGGCACTGCCCCTTGATTTTCTCATCGGCAGTCTAGCTACTTTTTGCGCCGCCGGCTGCATGTGGAAACTTCGTGATCTGACCATCAAAGGCTATCCCCTTCTGGGAATGCTGATGCCTGCACTGTGGAATTTCCCTCTGGTCGGCTGGGAACTAAGCGTTTATGTGGGCGGTGGATTTTGGTTCAACGGTTTCTGTGTAGCCATTGGCGAGTTGGCTGTATTGCTTTCGCTGGGCACGATTGTCTACTGTAGCGTTAAATCCCATCGTCAGCATTTAAAACTGTGACATCCAATTGGCTGTGCAATTGCAGCTTATCCCCGGTGATCGGGTGCGTCAATTCCAACCCATAGGCACAAAGCTGCTGATAGTCTAATCCAAATCCAGCCGAAAATGCCTGGGACATTTCACTTCCATATTGGGGATCGCCCAAAATCGGAAATCCCATATAAGCGCAGTGGACACGCAACTGGTGGGTTCGTCCGGTAATGGGGCGCAGCTCCAATTTAGAGTAGCCGTCCCCATACTCCATCACCCGATATTCCGTTACCGAAGGCTTCCCCTGCTCGCCCACAAAACGCAGAAGACTTGGCAATGGACGACGATCAATGGGGGCATTGATCACGCCGTTTTGCTCTTTGGGTGCGCCAAACACCAGTGCATGATAAATTTTGTGCACCTTCATATTCTGCAAAAGAGCATGAACATGGGCGTTTTTTGCAAGCAACACGATACCGAAGGTATCCCGATCCAGACGAGTCACCGGGTGGAAGGCACACTTCTGCCCGGTTTTTTCATAGTAACCGGCAACAATGTTGGCAAGTGTCCCCTGATTTTTCGCTCTGGATGGATGAATGAGCATTCCTGCTGGCTTATCCACTGCCAAAAGGTGCTCGTCCTCATACAAAACAGTCAACGGGCTATCCTCTGCCGGGTAGTCCAACTGTGGTGCATCCATTAAGACAGTGATCTCATCCCCGGGCTTTACGGAAAAATCCGTATGCTCCGGCTTGCCGTTGACCAAAATCTTTTCATGCCTCTTCAGCTTGTTCATTAAACTGGCAGACATGGCCATTTCCTCCCGTAAAAAGGAAGACAGCCGCCCGGAGCGCTTTGCCGTGTGCTTCAGTTCCATTTGCACACCCCTTTCATTGCAAAAAAGCCAGTTGCAGATGCAACTGGCTTTTATTGTTTTTTAGTTCAGAGCAGCCTTAGCCTTCTCAACGACAGCAGCGAAAGCAGCAGCGTCGTGAATAGCCATCTCAGACAGGCTCTTACGGTTCATCTCGATACCAGCCTTCTTCAGACCGTTCATGAACTTGGAGTAGTTCAGACCGTAGGGTGCAACAGCAGCGGAGATACGGGTGATCCACAGTCTGCGGAAGTCACGCTTCTTCATCTTACGGCCAGCGAAAGCGTAGTTGCCAGACTTCATGACAGCCTGCTTGGCCATCTTAAAGTGCTTGGACTTGGAACCCCAGTAGCCCTTAGCCAGCTTCAGGGTAGCATTTCTTCTCTTGCGCGTCATCATTGCGCCTTTAACTCTTGCCATTTGTGTCTATCCTCCTATTCTTACTTGTAGGGAATCATCTTCTTGATTGCGTCAACATTGGTCTGGTCGGCGTAAGCAGTTGTACGAAGATGACGGGTACGCTTGGTGGTCTTCTTAGTGAGGATGTGGCTCTTGTAAGCGTGAGCTCTCTTAACCTTACCGGTCTTGGTCAGGTTGAATCTCTTCTTTGCACCACTATGGGTTTTCAGCTTGGGCATAGGTAGTTTCTCCTTCCAATATCTTGTGTAGTGATTTACTTGCTATTTTTGGGGGTCAAAAACATTGCCATGAAGCGACCTTCCAGCTTGGGATTTTTCTCCATGGTTGCTGTTTCGGCGCAGGCTTCGGCAAAGTCCATCAGAAGCTTCTCACCGAGATTGGTGTGTGCCATCTCACGGCCGCGGAAGCGGACGCTGACCTTGACCCGGTTGCCGTCTGCCAGGAATTTCTGGGCAGCTTTCACCTTGGTGTTCAGGTCATTGGTGTCGATGCTGGGGCTCATGCGGATCTCCTTGATCTCGACCACCTTCTGATTTTTCTTGGCTTCCTTCTCCCGCTTCTTCTGATCGAAGCAGTACTTGGAATAGTCCATGATCTTGCAGACAGGGGGAACGGCGTTGGGAGAAATCTTCACCAGATCCATGCCGGCTTCTTCGGCCATCTCGTTGGCCTGTTCAGCGGATACGATGCCCAACTGAGCACCGTCGGCACCAATCAGGCGCACTTCCTTGTCACGGATCTCCTCATTGAGCTGATGTTCTAACTTTGCGATAGTAAGCACCTCCAAATTAACAACAAAAAAGCGGATGCCAAAGCATCCGCATACATTCCATAGTTTCCCCCACATCGGGAAGGAAGGAATATGAACCGTTTTGCTGTGCGCTTACGGTGAGGCGGATGTTCAGCCTTCTTTATTACTCGCTGATTTTAGCATAGTTTCTCTCGGTTGTCAAGTATGTTTTTACAAAAAATCTTCGTTTTTTCTTCTGTTCCCGGAATATCTTACGCTCCATTTAAGGATTTTATTCCAAATTCCCCACGATGGTACCCGGTTTTTCAGAAAAAGCCGACCGCACCTCCAGCCGAATGCCACACTGCTTTGCCAGTTCTACGCCCCGATCATGAAGCACCTGGGCACCCTGATGGCACAGAGCCAACATATCATCATAGCTTATGTGCTGGAATTTTACCGCATCGGCGTGTTTTCGTGGATCTTTGTCATAGACCCCATCCACATCCGTATAGATCAGGCACCGGTCTGCATTGAGCATTGCCGCCAGGGCAACCGCCGTGGTATCCGATCCCCCACGACCCAAGGTCGTGATGTTTTCCCGGCGATCGATCCCCTGAAATCCCGCAACCACGACCACCTTTCCTCTTTCCAGTTCTTTGCGAATACGATCTCCCTGCAAAAAGCGAATGCGGGCACCGCCGTACTGGGTGTCCGTCACCAGTCCTGCCTGCCAACCGGTCAGGCTGACCGCTCCACAGCCCAGTTCCTCCACAGCCATGGCAACCAATGCAGCAGATATCTGCTCCCCTGCCGATACGCAAGCATCCGACTCCCGGGGGCTGGGGTTCGTTGTGATCGAATCGATTTTTTCCAGAAGCCGATCCGTCAGATCTCCCTGAGCCGACACAACCGCCACCACTTGATGTCCCTGCCGAACGGCCTCCACCAATCTCTGTGCTGCACTTCGGATACAGGCAGCATCTGCTACCGATGTTCCTCCGTATTTTTGTATGATAAGCATTCTCTTCACCTCCGCACCATCCTATGGCAAAAGTGCGAGAAGTGTGACGAAAAAGAGCCGCTGATCACCAGCGGCTCAAAATTATAAAATTAGCCGGCAGCCAGTACCTCTGCCTTAATAACGCCGGGGGTCTGGAGCAGCAGAGCCAGCATGTCATCCACGGAAATATTTGCACGAGCGGTCTCCGCAGCAATGGTCACCACAGCGCAGCCATTAGAAGGAGTGATGGAGTTGACGGTCATCAAATTCATGGTATGTTCGCTGAACGACCGCAGGATCGCCTGCAAAGCACCGGGCTCGTCCCGCAGCAGGAACTGGAATGTAATGATCTGACTGTTACTCATATCCCGGAAAGGCTGCACCGCATCTCTGTACTTATAGAAAGCACTACGGCTGATATCCATCATTTTTGTCGCTTCATTGACCGTCGATGCCTCTCCGGTGGCGAGCAAACGCTTGGCCTCCACAACCTTCAGAAAAATTTCAGGCAAAGCGGATGCCTCTACAATATAATATTTCGATCCAGTATTCATAGCATCCTCCAAGATTTTCGTCGAAATTTGTTCCATGCTTTGTATATTTTAACACACTTTTTCAAAAAATCAAGGGCTATATTTAGCATTTTGCAAACAAAGTGTAAACAATGGTCGGACAAGTGTCTTTCGCCCTTTTGAAAAAGTACATTTTTCCCTTTTATTTTCAATTCTGCCTATTGTGCAATGGGATTTTCTTTGATATAATGTGTGCAGAAATGTTTTAAAATGGATGTGTGTTGCTTGAAATACGGAGTATGGAATGTTCGAACCCCTCAAATGGGAGCTGTCAACGCCCTGGTTACCGGCGGATACGCTCCTCTGACAGCCATGGTGCTGGCTGCCCGTGGCCTTGATACCCCGGCAGTTGCCCAGAACTACTTAAGTTGTGACGCTTCCCTGCCCAGCCCCTTTAAAATGACAGACATGGACCTGGCCGTTGGTCGGGTCCGCCTTGCGTTGTCCAGAGGGGAAAAAATCGCTGTCTTTGGAGACTATGATGTGGACGGGATCACCTCCACCTGCCTGCTTACCCATTATTTAAGAAAACAAGGCGGTAACTGCATCAGCTACATCCCCGGTCGGCTGGAAGAAGGCTATGGTTTGAACCCCATTGCCATCCACCAGCTTTCCGAAGAGGGAGTCCGTCTGATCATCACGGTGGACTGCGGCATTACCGCTGTTGAAGAAGCCCAGCTTTGCAAAAGTCTGGGCATTGACCTTGTCATTACCGATCATCACGAGTGCAAGGAAACGCTGCCGGAGGCAGTGGCTGTGGTGAACCCTCACCGACCGGACGGCGGCTATCCCCACAAAAATCTTTCCGGTGTTGGCGTTGCCTTCAAATTGGCAGCTGCGCTCAGCGGAAATCAAGAAGAAACTTTGAATGAGTACGCCGACATGGTATGCCTTGGCACTGTGGCAGATGTTATGCCCCTGCTGGGCGAAAACCGGGTATTTGTTGCTCGAGGTCTGGAGTCTCTGAAGCATACCCATCGCCCCGGCATTGCCGCTCTGATGGCAGAATGCGGCTGCACTCCTGACAACATCAACGCCTCTTCCATCGGCTTTATGCTGGCTCCCCGAATCAACGCCGCAGGCCGCATCGGTCAGATAGATCTTGCCATTGATCTGTTTCTGACCCAGGATGCCGACGAAGCCAAAGTATTGGCCCAGGGGCTTTGCGAGTTAAATCGCCAGCGTCAGGCGGTGGAATCTGAAATTTTCCAGCAGGCGGTGGATAAACTACCTTTAGGCAAACTTCCGGAAGCCATTGTGCTGGCTGACGAACGGTGGCATCAGGGTGTGGTGGGCATCGTTGCCAGCCGCATTGCTGAGGAATACTGCTGTCCCACCTTCCTGATCTGCCTGGACGGAGAACACGGCAAGGCAAGTTCCCGCAGCTATGGCGGATTTAATCTGTTTGGGGCACTGACCACCCTCTCTCCCCTGCTGGAAAGCTACGGAGGACACGAACTGGCAGCAGGTTTTACCATCCATCGGGATCAAATTGATGCATTCCGGCAGGCTGTCTGCTCCATGGCAGCGGAATACTACGCTGCCGGTGGACCCCGAACGGTATTGGACGCAGACTGCGTCGTCACACCGGAGCTTTTAACGCTTCGGGGCATTGATGCGCTGTGCGCTCTGGAGCCTTGCGGCAACGGCTGTCCCAAGCCTGTATTGGTCATGGAAAACCTGACCATTGATCGGGTATCTTTGGTGGGCAATGGTCGTCACAGTCGCCTGCGTTTGCGTCAGGGGCATCACACCCTCAACGCCATCGGTTTTGGCATGACACCCCAAAGCGCCTCCATTGAAGCCGGAGACTTGGTGGATGTAGCCTTTATTCCCCAGATCAATGAATTCCGAGGGGAACGGACTGTCCAGCTGAATATTCAGGACATCCGTCCCAGCTGCAAGTGCCCGTGCTCCTGTGAAATCGGAAACTATCGCAAGCTGGTCGCGAATACCATGACTGCTCAGGAAGCGGTAGTGTTATTGCCGGATCGTGCCACCCTGGCTGCGGTTTGGCGCTACCTGGTCTCCTGCAACAGCGACACGATCCAGGAAACCCCCGACTGCCTGTGCCGGAAAATCGTCCGAAAGGCCAATATTCCCCTCAGTCTTGAAAAAATGCTGACCTGCCTTGATATTTTTGCAGATGTGGAGCTTTTAAACCTGCAACGCATCAGCAAATATCTGGTTATCCATCTGTCTGCCGGCGACAAGAAGGCAGACCTGCAATTGAGCGCCACCATGCGCAAACTCCTGCACGCGAAAGAGAGTGAGTTATTTGGAAAGTTATGAATTTCATTATGATGCCCTGATGGCTGTACTGCAAAAGCGGCCCTGCGGCGAAGATCTGCCCATTATTGAGGAGGCCATTGCTTACGCCACCGATAAACACAAAGATCAGAAGCGCAAAGACGGCTCTCCTTATATCATCCATCCCCTGGCTGTTGCTGCCATTGTTGCAGAACTTGGACTGGACACAGATGCTGTTCTGGCAGCTCTGCTCCACGACTGCATTGAAGATACGGATGCTTCCCACGACGATATCGCCACCCGTTTTGGCGAAACCGTGGCTGAACTGGTGGAGGGTGTTACCAAGCTGACCAGAGCCAACTTCTCCTCTACCGAGCAGGCACAGATGGAAAATCTGCGCAAGATGTTCATGGCAATGTCCAAGGATATCCGTGTGGTTCTGATCAAGATTGCTGACCGACTGCACAACATGCGCACCATGCAGTATCAGACACCGGCAAAGCAGATCTCCAAGTGCCGGGAAACCATGGATATCTATGCCCCCCTGGCGCACCGCCTTGGTATGCAGAAGATCAAGTGGGAGCTGGAAGATATTGCCCTGCGCTATCTGGTGCCGGATGATTATAACGCCATCATGGACTACCTCAGCGCTCACAAAGAGCAGGACGAGGCCTTTATGAACACCATCCAGGCCAGGATCTCCGAGCGTTTGGCTGCCGTGGGTATCCATAGTACCGTCTATGGCCGTATCAAGCATGTTTACTCCATCTACCGCAAGATGCAGACGCAATGCAAGCGAATCGATGAACTGTATGATCTGTACGCCTTTCGTGTGATCGTGGACTCCATTCCCGACTGCTATAATGTGCTGGGTCACATCCATGACCTGTTTAATCTGGTGCCCGGTCGTTTCAAAGATTATATTTCTACCCCCAAGCCCAATATGTACCAGAGCCTGCACACCACCGTCATCGGCAAGCAGGGCATTCCCTTTGAGGTGCAGATCCGCACCTGGGAAATGCATGAGACCGCCGAATACGGTATTGCCGCCCACTGGAAATACAAGCAAGGCTCCGGCAACGGCTCTGAAAAAGACTTTGAATGGGTACGCCGCTTGCTGGAGAGTCAGCAGGACTCCGATGCCGACGAATACATCGAGTCTCTGAAAATCGATATGTTTGACGACGAAGTCTTCGTCTTTACCCCCAAGGGGCGTATCGTTTCCCTGCCGGCTGGCTCTACCCCCATCGACTTTGCCTATGCTATTCACTCCGGTGTCGGCAATGCCATGATCGGTGCCAAGGTCAACAACCGGATCTGTAACATTGATATGCCCCTGGCAAACGGCGATATTGTGGAGGTTTTGACCTCCAAGAGTGCCAAAGGCCCCAGCCGTGACTGGCTGAATATCTGCAAATCCAACCAGGCTCGCACCAAGATCAAGCAGTGGTTCAAAAAAGAAAAACGGGAGGAAAATGTGGCCCATGGTCGCTCCGCTTTTGAATCGGAAATGCGCCGAGTCGGTCTTCCCCTTTCCATTACCATTGATCCGGAAGTCAGCCCACAGCTACTGAGGAAGCTCAGCTTCGATAACTGGGAAGACATGTACGCCGCCATTGGCTATGGCGGTTTGACTGCTCTGAAAGCTGTCGGTCGTATTCGGGATGAGATCAACCGAGCCTTAAAAGTGCAGGCCAATGAAAAGGGTTATCTACCCACTGCCAAACCCAGTGAAGGCCCGGATCGTCATGCCGTCAACGGCGTGATCGTGGAAGACATCGACTCTTGTATGATCAAATTCGCCAAGTGCTGCACCCCCGTCCCCGGTGATGCCATTGCCGGTTTTATCACCAAGGGTTTTGGCGTGTCCATCCACCGGGCGGACTGCCCCAACGCCGCCCACCGTCACGAGCAGCCTCAGGCCGCCCGTTGGGTCCGCTGTCGCTGGGCCAATCAGGATAATCAGCCCTTTGAAACCACCTTGGAACTGGACTGCATTTCCAGAGACGGTCTGCTTTTGGATGTGGCAACGGTCATGTCCACCTCCCGTGTTAAGCTCAGAGAGCTGAACGGCAAAGACCTGCCCGGCGGTAAAAGTGTGTTTACCGTTCGCTTTGAAGTACGGGATGTACAAGAACTGGAAGAGATCCGCACCAAACTTCTGAACATTCGAGATGTGGTAGGCTCTCGCAGAGGACAAAATTAAAAAGGAGTATTACCATGCGTGCAATTTTGACCCGAGTCAACGCCGCCTCCGTCACCATTGATCATGAAGTTGTCGGTCAGATCGGTAAGGGTTTTTTGATTTTACTGGGCGTTGGCCCCAACGATACGGAAAAAGAATGTCGCTATCTTGCTGAAAAAGCACTGGGACTGCGCATTTTTGAGGATGAAAACGGCAAAATGAATTTAGGGCTGGATGCTGTCGGCGGACAAGTGCTGGTGGTCAGCCAGTTCACCCTCTACGGCAACTGCCGAAAGGGCCGCCGCCCCAGCTTTACAGACGCTGCCGGTCCTGAACTTGGCAACGAGATGTACGAGAAATTCCTGTCCATCTGCGAAGAACTGGGCTATCCTCCCCAGCATGGTCAGTTCGGTGCAGATATGAAAGTTTCCTCCATCAATGATGGCCCGGTGACCCTAATCCTGGACACCGACACCCTGATGGACAGCCCCCGCCGCTAAGGTGATCTTATGCTGAATATTTACACCCTCCCATTGGGAGATTATGAAACAAACTGCTATATTGTTAGTGAAGACGGCAGTAAAAAATGTGTGGTCATCGACCCGGGCTATGATGCTTATCTGATCGAAGAAAAGCTCACTGAACTGGACTTGGAATGCGAAGCCATTTTGTTGACCCACGGTCACTTTGATCATGTCGGTGCTGTCCGGGATCTGGTGGCAACCGCCGGTTGCCCTGTCTATCTTCGGCAGGAGGAGCTTTCCATGCCCCCTCAGATGACTGCAGGGCCGCTGTATTACACAGATTTTTACCCCACCGAGGGGCAACTGACGGTTGCAGACCTTGATTTTACAGTGCTGCACACCCCTGGTCATACCCCCGGTTCGGTATGCATTCTGGTTTATGATGCTCTGTTCAGCGGCGACACACTGTTCGCCGGCTCCTGTGGTCGGACTGACTTCCCCGGCGGCAACGCCCGGCAAATGAGCGGATCGTTGCGCCGTCTGAAAGAACTGCCCGACCATCTAAATGTCTATCCCGGTCACGGTCGATCTTCTACCATCGCATGGGAGAAAAAGCATAACTTTTATTTCCGATGAGGAACGCTTATGAAACTGACATTACAGGGTCACGACGACCTTTATGCTGTGGAACAGCTGCAACTATCCCTGTTCCCGGATCACGCACAGGGTGAGGCGATTTCCTCCCTTCACCGGGGCAAGACCTGGCTGACCGCCACCGCAAAAATCACCCTCGACGGTAAAACCGCCACCGGCTGCCGCCGGATCAAAGTGGCAGACGAGACTGTTCGCACTCGCCGTCGGGCTTTACAGCAGAGCTATTATTTGGCTGCAAAGCAACTTTTGCCCGTTACCCCTCCCTGGGGTGCATTGGCAGGTGTTCGTCCTACCAAAATTACCACAAAATGCCTGCTGGAAGGCGGCAATGTAACAGCAGCAGATAAACTGCTGCGAGATGTATACTTTGTTACCGCTGACCGCCGCAAGCTGGCTTTGGACTGCTCCCAGTCCACCGCCCAGGCCGCTTCCCTGCTAAGTGAAAATGATGTATCTCTCTATGTCGGCATTCCCTTCTGCCCCACACGCTGCGCTTATTGCAGCTTTGTCAGCCGCACAGTGGGAAAACGGACAGAATTGATCTCACCTTACCTGGATGCGCTGCTAAAAGAAATCCGAACGACCGCCCAGCTTCTGGCAAAAACAGGCCGAACCGTGCGTACCATTTATATAGGCGGCGGTACGCCTACTACCCTGTCCTCTCAGCAGATGAAACTGCTGCTGGACACCATTGGGGAATGTTTTGATCTATCTCGACTCATCGAATTTACGGTAGAAGGCGGTCGTCCCGATACACTGGATGCGCAAAAACTTCGTGTGATCGCCCAAGGGGGCGCTGACCGCATGAGCATCAATCCCCAGACAATGATCGACTCTGTTCTCCGTGCCAGCGCCCGTCCCCACACCGCTGCCGATGTGCTTCGGGCTTACAAAGAAGCGGAGGAAGCCGGATTTAAGGCCATTAACATGGATTTGATCGCCGGTCTGCCCGGAGACGATTTTGAAGGTTTTAAGCACTCTCTGGATACGGTAGCAGCCTTAAATCCTGCCAACATCACCGTGCATACCCTGGCACTGAAAAAAGATGCAGACTTGTTCCAGCATCGGGAGAATCTGCCCAGTGCACAGGTCGTCACCCAAATGGTGGACTATGCCAGCGAAAAGCTCCGCAGCCTTGGCTACAAGCCCTACTATCTCTACCGGCAGAAATATATGTCCGGCAGCTTTGAAAATGTAGGCTGGAGCAGAGATGGCCTGGACTGCCTGTACAATATCTACATGATGGAAGAAGTGCACACCATCGTCTCCTGTGGCGGCGGCAGCATCAGCAAGCTGAACAAGCCTGATGGCAGCCTTGTGCGCTTCCCCAACCCCAAATTCCCGGAGCAGTACATCCAAATGCTGGACAGCGTACTGGAAAAGAAACGGGAAATGCTCTCAACTGAGAAAGGAAGTATCTGATTTTGGATATTTTGATTTCCGGGGTCACAGCGGTGACCATGAACGAAAAGATGGATGTGGTTTTCGGTGCTTATATCGGCATTGAAAACGGCAAGATTGTCTCCATTTCCAAAACCGCTCCCCAAGAAAAGCCCACCACCATCATCGATGGTACCGGCATGGTAGCCATTCCCGGCCTTATTAACTGCCACACGCAGTTGGCTACCACCGCTCTACGCTCTTTGCTGGACGATCTGAGTCGAGAAGAAGCTTTGGAACAGCAGCTGCGCAAGGAGGACAAGATGGACTCCCGTGCTGCCAAAGCCGCAGTGAAGCTGGCCATTGCCGAGTGTCTGCGTTTTGGCGTAACCTCCGTGTCTGATCTGTACTACTACCCTGCTGCCACCGCCGAAGCCGTGGCAGAAAGCGGCATAAAGGCCAATATTGCCCTGTCAGCCTATCGCTATATCGATGAAAGCGAAGATTTCGACTTTGAAACCGATGAGCAGTGTCAGGAATTGGTTCGTGTGGTGGAAAAGTGGAATAATTATGATGAAGGCCGTATTCAAATCAATGCCGGCATCCACAGCGAATACACCAGTAACTATCCACTGTGGGAGGCTTTGACAAACTATGCCCAGGATGCAGGCATTGGAATGCAGCTGCATCTGGCAGAAACCCAAAGCGAAGCCGACTCCTGCCTTGACCGTACCGGACTGACCCAGGCAGAGCTGCTGGACTGCCATCGTCTGTTTGGCGTTCCCACGACCGCCGTCGGCTGTGCGAGCCTGACCGAAGATGATAAAAAGTTGCTGGGCAAGCGGAAAATCTCTGCTGTCTGTACCCCAATCGCCAGCAGCAAAGCCGGAAATCCTCCAACGGATATCCTCGGTTGCGTAAAATCAGGCATGAATGTGGTGCTGGGCACCGGCAACACCATGGACGCTGGCAATTTGGATATGTTTGAAGTGCTTCGTGCCGCCGCACTGAGTACCCGATCCACCACCGGCAAGGCCGATGCCTTGCCTGCTCCTGCTGCACTGATGCTGGCTACTTTCTGCGGTGCCCGTGCCCAAAACCGAGCCGATCAATGCGGTATGCTGAAAGTGGGCATGGATGCTGACATTGCCCTGATCGATTTCTCCGCCCCTCATCTGATGCCCTGCCACAATGTGCTCAATGCCCTTGTATACGCTGTCAAGGGCGGTGATGTTGCCATGACCATGGTTCGGGGCAAGATCCTCTATCAGAATGGACAGTTCCCCACCATTGACCTAAAAGAAGTGGTGCAGGAACTGACAGAATATGCCATTCCCAGACTTTTCGCTGATACACAATAAGCGGAAGGAGTGATTGTATGTCCGAACCCATTAAAAAACAATCCTTTCTTCACGGCACTGCCCTGCTGGCAGCTGCCACCGCTATCGTTAAAATCATCGGTGCACTTTACAAGATCCCCCTCAAGCAGATCATTGGTGATGAAGGCTTCGGCTATTTCAACACCGCTTACGAGATCTATAATCTGCTGCTCCTGATCTCCACTGCCGGTCTGCCCGTGGCCATGAGCCGGATGATCTCTCAAGCCAGTGCTTTGGGACACAGCAACCAAGTTCGTCGGGTGTATAAGACCGCTCAGGGTCTTTTCCTGAGTTTGGGTATCATCGGCACACTGTTCATGACACTGTGCTGCAAACAGCTGGCACAAATGCAGGGGCAGCCCGATGCCTACTACGCCATCGCCTGTCTGGGCCCTTGTGTGCTGTTGATCTGCATGATGAGCACCTACCGTGGTTTCTTCCAGGGTCAGGGCAACATGATCCCCACCTCTGTCTCTCAGGTGCTGGAGGCCATTGTCAAACTGATCGTGGGCATCGGCTTGGCGCTGTTTGTCATGCACCAAACCGGCAATATCCCCCAGGCCGCCGGCGGCGCTATTTTGGGTGTCACCGTAAGCTGTGTGGCATCGGTTCTGTATCTTTTCTGGTGCTTCCGCAAAGGATACCGTCAACTGCCGGAAAGCAGCGATCCTGCTCTTAGCCACAGGAGCACCGCAAAGCAGCTCCTATCCATCGCCGTGCCCATTACCATTGGTGCAGCTGGTTTGCAGTTGCTGACCGTCTTGGAAACCGGCATCTATATGGACAACATTACCGGCCTTTTGCACGATGGAACCTATGATTCCCCCCTGGTCCGGCTGCTCCAGCAGCAGATTTTAGAAAAAAATCCCGGAATTTCTTTAAAAGATTTGCAAAATAAGGTGGCTGCGAACCTAAAAGGGATTTACAACATGACACAAACAGTGTATAATCTACCTGTGGCCTTTATCGCACCCATCACCATCAGCATCATCCCTGCCATCACTTCCCACCTGACCTTGCAGAACAATCGGGGTGCTCGTGCCACCGCCGAATCCGCCGCCCGGATCACCGGCCTGATCTGTATGCCCTGTGCCGTTGGTCTGATCGTGCTGTCCAGACCTGTGATGGCTCTGTTGGGTGGATACAGCGCAGAGAAGCTGGACTTGGCTTCCAAACTCATGTCCATTATGGGTGTATGCATCATCTTCAATTCCATCGTCCTTCTGACCAACGCCATTATGCAGGCACATAACCACGCCAATCTGCCGGTGGTGAATATGTTTATCGGTGGTATTCTGAAGCTGGTTGCGGTTTTTGTTCTGACCAAAAATCCCCACATTGGCATTTACGGCACACCCATCGGTTCTTTCCTGTGTTACACCAGTATCACGGTGCTAAACCTGATCACCATGCGTAAATGCATCCCCAACACCCCGGCCATCATGCGCAACATGGGCAAATCTTTCCTTGCTGCAGCCATTATGGGTGCAGCGGCCTACGGCAGCTACTATGTGCTGACCGAGGTTCTCCATCTGAGCAGCAATCTGCTGCTGTGCGCCCTGCCCATTGCAGTAGGCGCTGCGGTCTATCTTCTGGCCGCCATCAAACTCAAGGCAATTACACATGCGGACTGCTTATTGCTGCCCAAAGGTGATAAATTAGCAAAAATTTTAAAACTGTAAAAGAAAGAGGTATTTTACCATGACCAAGACCGAACTGATCGCAATCGTTGCAGAGAAGAACGAGCTGACCAAGAAGGACGCCGAGCGCGCTGTCAACACCGCTCTGGAGACCATCACTGCTGAGCTGGCTGCCGGCAACCGTGTCCAGCTGGCTGGCTTCGGCATCTTCGAGACCAAGACCCGTGCTGCTCGCACCGGCCGCAACCCCAAGACCAAGGAAGTCATCGAGATCGCTGCTTCCACTTCCGTTTCTTTCAAGGCCAGCAAGACTCTGAAGGACGCTGTCGCTAAGTAATGCGTCTTGACAAATACCTGAAAGTCTCCCGCCTCATCAAGCGCCGCACCATCGCCAACGAAGCCTGCGACAATGGTCGCATCAGCGTCAACGGTCGTGTGGTCAAGGCCAGCTACGATGTCAAAGTGGGTGACAAGATCGAGATCACCATGGGTCCCCGTACGGTGGCTGTGGAGGTCTTGGTGGTTGCAGAAACCGTCCGTAAAGACGACGCCTGCGCCATGTATAAGGAAATTTAAGACATATCCGCTGTCAGGCAACTGGCAGCGGATTTCCTTTTAATTTTTTATTAAATCCCTCCCCTTTTACTTGCCCTGTGGTTGCTTTCGTGGTATAATTGGTGAAAAGTTCCATGAAAGGTAATCATATCATGAAGAAGATGCTCTTTGTTATCAATCCCAATGCCGGTATGCGCAAAGCAAAGCGTTATCTATCTGATATTCTGGGCGAATTCTGCCAGGCAGGCTATACCATCATCACCCATGTTACAAGCGGCCCCGGGGATGCCTCGCAGGCGGTCATGCGCTATGCACAGGCTGTGGATCTGGTGGTCTGCTGCGGTGGCGACGGCACTTTTAACGAAACTGTCAATGGCATTCTCCAGTGCAGCGCACCGACCCCCATCGGCTATATTCCTGCCGGCTCCACCAATGACTTTGCCGCCAGCTTAAACCTGCCTATCCAGCCTCTGGAGGCCGTGCAGAACATTATCGAAGGCCATGCTGTTGCATACGATATCGGTCAATTCGATCAGCGCTACTTTACCTATGTCGCCTCCTTCGGTGCATTTACCCGAGCCAGCTACGCTACCCCCCAGAGTGTCAAAAATGCCCTGGGTCATACCGCCTATATTTTGGAGGGTATCAAAGATATCTCCCAGATCCGCTCTCTACATGTGAAAATGGAGTTGGATAACGAGGTGATCGAGGATGATTTTCTCTTCGGCTCTATCAGCAATTCCACCAGTGTTGGTGGTATTTTGACCCTGGATCCCAACAAAGTGGATATGTGCGACGGTAAGTTTGAAATTTTGCTGGTGCGTGCCCCAAAAAGCATTTCTGAAATTCACGAGTGCATCCAGGCACTGCAAAGCAAGCAGTACGACTGCCAGATGATTACATTCCGCTCTTCTTCTCGCATTCGAGTGACCTCCGATCCGGAAATGACCTGGACGCTGGACGGTGAACGAGCAGAGGGTGCTGAAATTCTGGACATTCAAAACCGTCATCTGGCCATCAGCCTGATGCAGAAAGTATAACCATGGTCAATACTACTCTGTGCTATATTACCCGGGGCAACGAAGTGCTGATGCTCCACCGGGTGAAAAAGAAAAACGATTTGAACAAAGACAAATGGGTGGGCATTGGCGGCAAGTTTGAAGGCGAAGAAACCCCGGATGAATGTCTGCTCCGGGAAGCCAAGGAAGAAACCGGCCTTACCCTCACCTCCTGGAAATGCCGGGGCGTGGTCACTTTTTTGACCACCGGTCAGTGGGAAGGCGAATTTATGTACCTATTCACCGCTGATGGTTTCGAAGGCGAGCTCATCGACTGCAACGAAGGCCAGCTTCAATGGGTCAGCCGTGATTTTGTGGACAGCCTGCCCAAATGGGAGGGCGACAAGATCTTCCTGGATCTTCTGTGGAAGGATGCTCCCTTCTTCCTGCTGAAGCTCCGCTACGACGGCGACAAACTGATCGAAGCCGTGTTGGATGGAAAGAAAATCGTATAAAAAAACGGAAGCTGCATTGGCGGCTTCCGTTTTTTAATCATTTGGTGGCAATGCTCGTTTAGATTTTTCTCCATGGGACAAAAAATTGTATGGCAGCTTCAATCAGCCCCCAACGACACAGGTTAGCGTTGCGCTCCCCTATCCGTAGAAAAAAGAAAAGCAGATGCTTTCGCATCTGCTTTTCTTTTTATGGAGCGGGTGACGAGGCTCGAACTCGCTACCTCCACCTTGGCAAGGTGGCGCTCTACCGGATGAGCTACACCCGCAGGAACATGATGTATTATAACAGTTTTTCCAAAAAAGTCAAGCCCTTTTTTCGCTTCTTTTCAAGAAATTTTTAGGGGCGGCATTGCCGCCCCTTTTTCTGTTATAGAGCATCTTTCGTATGCTTTGCAAATCCGTCGCCCAGCACCTGGTGGGCTTCCTGCAAAATGACAAAAGCATTGGGATCTACTTCTACCACCAATTCTTTCAGATCGTTGATCTGCTGGCGCTTCACTGCCACCAGAACCACCTTACTGTCGGTCTTGGAGTAAGTGCCCTGACTGTACAGATAGGTAGAGCCTCTGCCCAGCTTGGCATCAATGATGGCAGGTAGCTTTTCATATTCTTTGGAAATGATCATCGCCACCTTGGAATAGTCAAATCCATAGGCAACCGCATCGATCATTTTGTCACACAGGAAAACAGTAATTGCGGTATACAGGGCATTATTGAAATCGCCGTAGGCAATGGCGGTCAACACCACCACGATCATATCAAAAATCAAAGCGATCTGACCGATGGGGAGGTTTTTTGCCTTCAACTTTACCAACCGCACCACGATATCGCTGCCGCCGGTGGAAGTGCCGCTGATGAACACAAAGCCCAAGCCAATACCGGAGATCACGCCGCCAAAAATCGCACCCAGCAGCGGATCTGCGATACTGGGGATCCATGCCACCGGGAAATAGTCGATCAGCATAGAGCTAACGCCCAGTCCCACCAAAGAACCGAAGAAAAAACGTTTGCCGATTTTCAGTCCGCCGATGGCAAACAGCGGCAGGTTGATCAGGATGGTCAGCAAACCGGTGTGATGGTCTGCCATTTCCCTACCGCCAAAGAGCATCAAAAGCGATTGTGCAAGGCCGGAAATACCGCCGCCGTTCATGCCATTGGGTGCCAGGAAAACAGCAAAAGCCAAACCAAATGCAGCACTGCCCAGCACGGTCAGAAAGAACCAGCCGCAGCGATCCCAAATCTTTTTCATTACCAATGCTCCTTAAACCTCAAATTGAATTTGTTTATCCTGAGAATCTTCCTCTTTCACAATTGCACCGGCAGAGGGCAGGGTTCTTGTGCGGTAGCGGCTATGGTTGACAATGCCGCTTTGCTCTGCCAGCTGCGCTTGGGTCAGCACAGCCTTCTTTTTCAGGCTGACCACCGCCACGCCCTGGGTATTGCGGGTGGTCTTGGGCAGCAGCTGTGCTGTGGAGAATATCACACATCGACCATCCGAAGTAAACACCGCCACCTGCTCGTCCACAGTCAAGGCAAATGCCGCCTTCAGCGGACTCTTATCGCAGTATGCGCCGGTCAGTTTTTTGCGGTTGGTCTTGGTTTCATAAGCGGACAGAGGCACTTTGGCTGCTTTACCGTTTTCAAAGAAGAACATCACAAAACCCTTGTAATCACCGGGGAAGATCACATGCAGGATGCTCTCCCCTGCTTCCATGCCCAATTTCTGAGGCAGGTAATCACCCAGCAGGGATGCCTTGGAATCGTCAAAGTCGGACAGCCGGGTCTTGTAGCACTGGAATTTGTCGGTAAACACCAGCAGTTCTGCCCGGTTAGTGGTCTCCACCGTCTGCGCCAGGCTGTCACCTTCCTTGAATTTCTGCTCACCACTCATACGCAAAGACTGGGCAGTGATCTTCTTGAGGTAGCCTTCCTTGGAGATGAACACCGTCACCGGGTAGTCGGGGATCTCCTCTTCCTCGGTCTCAGGCTGGATCTCGTCGATATTGTAGATGATCTCCGTCTTTCTGGGCTGACCGTATTTCTCGGAGACCGCTTTCAGTTCCTTCTTGATCACATTCTGGATCTTTCGGTTGCTTCCCAGAATATCCCGCAGTTCAGCGATTTCCTTTTCCAGATCAGAGGTAGCTCTGGTCTGCTTCAGGATATATTCCTTATTGATATTACGCAGCTTGATCTCCGCCACATAATTGGCCTGGATTTCATCGATGCCGAAGCCGATCATCAAATTGGGCACCACTTCGCTTTCCATTTCGGTTTCCCGAATGATGGCGATGGCTTTGTCAATGTCCAGCAAGATCCGCTCCAGACCTTTCAACAGGTGCAGACGGTCTTCCTTTTTCTGGATCTGGAAGAAGATCCGGCGGCGGACGCACTCCATTCTCCAAGCGGTCCACTCTTCCAAAATTTCGCCTACGCCCATGACTCTGGGCATTCCGGCAATGAGGATATTGAAGTTACAGGGGAAGCTGTCCTGCAAGGGCGTCAGTCGATACAGTTTCTGCATCAGCTTTTCCGGATCAACGCCACGCTTGAGATCAATGGTCAGTTTTAAACCGCCCAAGTCCGTTTCGTCACGCATATCGTTGATCTCTTTGATCTTGCCGTTTTTGATCAGCTCTGCCACCTTGTCCATAATGACTTCCGTGGCGGTGGAATAGGGAATTTCGTAAATCTCGATCATATTCCCTTCTTTTACATACCGCCACTTGGCACGGAGTTTAAAGCTGCCACGGCCTGTGGAATAGATTTCCCGGATGGTGGCATCATCATACAGAAGCTCTGCACCGGTGGAAAAGTCCGGGCCGGGCAAAGTCTCCAGAATATCGTGGTCGGGATTGTCCATCAGGGCGATGGTGGTGTCGCAGACCTCCTTCAGATTGAAAGAACAGATATTCGATGCCATGCCAACGGCGATACCCTGATTGGCCGATACCAGCACATTGGGAAATGTGGTGGGCAGCAGCGCCGGCTCTTTCATGGTGGCATCGTAGTTATCCACCATATCCACGGTGTCGCAGTCGATATCCTTAAAAATCTCGGAAGCGAAGCTGTCCAGTTTGGCTTCCGTATAACGGGCAGCGGCGTAGGCCATATCTCTTGAGTAGACTTTACCAAAGTTACCCTTGGAGTCTACAAAGGGGTGCAGCAGTGTCTCGTTGCCCTTGGCCAGACGCACCATGGTCTCATAAATGGCAGCATCGCCATGGGGGTTTAGACGCATGGTCTGACCCACAATATTGGCCGATTTGGTACGGCTGCCGGTCAGCAATCCCATTTTGTACATGGTGTACAGCAGTTTCCGGTGGGAGGGCTTAAAGCCGTCGATCTCAGGGATTGCCCGAGAGACGATGACGGACATTGCATAGGGCATATAGTTGATCTCCAATGTCTCGGAAATCGCCTGCTCGGTGGTGGAACCCACCAGACCCATAATGCCGTCGGTATTTATTTTCTTTTTATCCTGTTCAGGTTGTTTCTTTTTTGCCATATTTGGCTCCTTCTTCTTTAGGAAATATCAGCCAGTTCCAGATATTTGGCGCCGTTTTCAGCGATGAAGTTTTTACGCTCGTTCAGTGCATCCCCCAGCAGCACATCAAAATAGTGAGCTGTCCGCTCTGCCTCTTCCGGCATCACTTTGATCAGGCGGCGGGTTTCCGGGTTCATGGTCGTCATCCACATCATTTCCGGATCATTTTCGCCCAAACCTTTAGAGCGCTGAATGGTAACTTTTTTACCTTCCAGATCTTTCAAGATTTGAACCTTTTCCTGCTCATTATAGGCAAACCAGGTCTTATCCTTGCAGGTGATCTCAAACAGGGGCGACTCTGCAATATACACATAGCCATCCCGAATGAGGGTAGGGCAAAGTCTATACAGCATCGTCAAAATCAGGGTACGAATCTGGAAACCGTCCACATCCGCATCCGTACAGATGACTACCTTGTTCCAGCGCAGATTATCGATATCGAAGGAAGAAAGGTCTTTCGCCTTTTTTCCCTGAATTTCCACGCCACAGCCCAGCACTTTCATCAAATCCGTAATAATGGGAGATGCAAAAATCTTGGTATAATCCGCTTTCAGGCAATTCAAAATTTTGCCACGCACCGGCATAATGCCCTGGAACTCCGCATCTCTGGACAGCTTGACGCTGCCCAATGCGGAGTCGCCCTCCACGATGTAAAGTTCCCGTTTGTCCACATCTTTGCTGCGGCAATCCACGAACTTCTGCACCCGGTTGGCAATATCCACTTTTGCGGACAGATTCTTCTTAATATTGGTCTTGGTTTTTTCCGCTGATTCTCTTGCCCGCTTGTTAATAAGGATCTGCTCGGCGGCACGGTCTGCCTCCTGCTTGTTCTCAATAAACCAGACCTGGAGCTGTTCCTTATAGAAAGCAGTCATGGCCTCCTGGGTAAACTTGGAGTTGACACTCTTTTTGGTCTGGTTTTCAAAACAGCCAATGGTGGAGAAGCAGTTACTGACCAGAACAAGACTATCTTGAATATCTTGGAAGATGATCTTATTCTCGGTTTTGGTGTATTTATTATTATCTCGCAAATACTTATCAAAAGCAGCAGTAAAGCCGGAACGCACCGCCTTATCGGGGCTGCCGCCGTATTCCAGCCAGGAGGAGTTGTGATAGTACTCAATGTGGCTGACCTGCTTGCTCAGGCAGAAGGCAGTGGTGATCTTCAGTTTCATTTCCGGGCGGTTATCCGCATCCCGGCCACGGCGCTCTGTCTCCCAATAGACAGGCATGGTAAAGGCGTTGTCCCCTACCATTTCTTCGATATACTGTTTGATACCATCGGCGTAGCAGAACTCCTCTTCCTCGAACTTCCGCCCTACCTGGTTGCGGAATTTAAAGGTGATGCCCTTGTTGACCACTGCCTGACGGCGCAGCACATCCCGATAATACTCCACAGGGATATTGATATCCGTAAAGACCTGCTTATCCGGCTTCCAGTGGAAAATGGAACCGGTCTTTCTGCCCCGATCGGTAGGCTCTTTTTTCAGGCCACCGATGTTGCGACCCTTTTCAAAGTGAAGGTCATACCGGAAACCGTCCCGGCGGATGGTGGCATCGAAGAATTCAGAAGCATACTGGGTAGCACAGGAGCCGAGGCCATTGAGGCCCAGAGAATACTCATAGTTCTCGCCGTTTTCGCCATACTTGCCGCCGGCATACATTTCACAGAACACCAGTTCCCAGTTAAAGCGTTTTTCCTTTTCATTGTAGTCCACGGGACAGCCACGACCAAAATCTTCCACTTCCACGCTCAGATCTTCATAGCGTGTGACGATGATGGTATCGCCGTGACCTTCTCTGGCCTCGTCGATGGCGTTGGAAAGGATCTCAAAGACAGCGTGTTTGCAGCCTTCCAGATCGTCCGAGCCAAAAATAACCGCCGGACGCTTACGCACCCGGTCTTCTCCCTTCAGCATGGAAATGCTGGAGTTACCATATTGTTCTTGTTTTTTTACTGCCATAAGTGCACCTGCCATAGTCGTCCAAGATATATACGGTTATTATATCTGCATTCTTTATATATCTTCTTATAAGTTCTTATTTCTTCTTGT
>CAZJCA010000022.1:0-21853 GCA_964544505.1 uncultured Oscillospiraceae bacterium | reverse complement strand
TCATCGAGGGCGACCTGCGCCGTGAGACCGCTATGAACATCAAGCGCCTCAGCGAGATCGGCTGCTACCGCGGCCTGCGTCATCGCCGCGGCCTGCCCGTTCACGGCCAGCGGACCAAGACCAACGCCCGTACCCGCAAGGGCCCCAAGAAGACCATCGCTAACAAGAAGAAGTAAGGAGGGATATGTACAATGGCTAAGGCTACTAAGAAGGTTGTCAAGCGCCGTCGCGAGCGCAAGAACGTAGAAAAAGGTGCGGCACATATCCGTTCCTCTTTCAACAACACCATGGTGACCATCACCGACCTGAACGGTAATGCCATTTCCTGGGCATCCTCCGGCGGTCTGGGCTTCCGTGGTTCCCGTAAGTCCACCCCCTTCGCAGCCCAGACTGCTGCTGAGACCGCTGCTAAGGCTGCGATCGACGCTTGCGGCCTGAAGACCGTTGAAGTCTTCGTCAAGGGCCCCGGCCAGGGCCGTGAGGCTGCTATCCGTGCTCTCCAGTCCGCTGGTCTGGAAGTCGTCTCTATCAAGGATGTGACCCCCATTCCTCACAATGGCTGCCGTCCTCCCAAGAGACGCCGTGTCTGATTTTGGTATAGGAGGAAATTTCGTATATGGCTAAGAATATGCAGCCCGTGCTGAAGCGTTGCAGAAAGCTGGGCGTGTCTCCTGCCGCAATGGGTTACTCCAAGACTTCCAATAAGAACCCCGGCGGACAGAGAAGAACCAAGAAGTCTGAGTACGCTACTCAGCTGACCGAGAAGCAGAAGGTCAAGTTTGTTTATGGCATCCAGGAGAAGCAGTTCCGTAACTACTACGACAAGGCTTCCCGTATGCCCGGCAATACCGGCGAAGAGCTGCTCACCTTTGTTGAGCGCCGTCTGGACAATGTTGTCTATCGTCTGGGCTTTGCCAACTCCCGCCGTCAGGCTCGCCAGCTGGTGAACCACGGCCATTTCACCGTCAACGGCAACCGTGTCAACATTCCCAGCTACCTGGTGAAGACCGGCGATGTGATTGCTGTTTGCGAAAAGAGCGTTTCCAACACTTTCTTCAAGACTCTGAAGGAAAACGATTCTTTTGTTGCTGCTCCCAAGTGGCTCGATCGTGATAAGAACACCCTCACCGGCAAGGTCATTGCTATGCCCACTCAGGCAGATATCGACTTCGATATCGCTGTGCACCTCATCGTCGAGTTGTACTCCAAGTAATAGCCCCTTCCTGATTGCACGCATGTTTGTCCTGTGGGGGTCATCCCCCACACCATTAAGGAGGGTTTTGATTCATGGTAGAAATTGAAAAGCCCCGCATCACCTGTCTTGACAGCGCGGAGGATCCCTCTTACGGCAAGTATGTCGTAGAGCCCCTGGAGCGCGGCTATGGTATGACGCTGGGTAACTCCCTGCGTCGGATCCTGCTGAGCAGCCTGCCCGGCTACGCCGCCACCTCTGTGAAGATCCAGGGCGTGCAGCATGAGTTCTCCACCATCCCCGGTGTCACCGAGGATGTGACGGAGATCGTGCTGAACGTCAAGCGGATCACTCCCAAGCTCCATTGCACCGGAGTCAAGACTGTGCATATCGACGCTGTGGGACCCTGTGAGGTCACCGCCCGCGATATCAAGTCTGATGCCGAGGTCGATATCCTGAACCCCGAGCTGCACATCTGCACGCTGGGTGAGGGTGCCACTTTCAACATGGAGATCACCATGTCTCAGGGCCGTGGTTATGTTTCCGCAGACCGGAACAAGACCGCCCAGACCGTCATCGGTGTGATCCCCATCGACTCCATCTATTCCCCTGTTACCAAGGTGAATTACACGGTGGAGCCCTGCCGGGTCGGCGATAAGACCGACTTCGACAAGCTGACCCTTGAGGTCTGGACCGATTCCACCATCACTTCCAAGGATGCCTTGTCCCTGGGCGCGAAGATCCTCAGCGATCATCTGACTGTGTTCACCAACCTGTCTGACGCTGTGGCAACCAGCTCCACCGTGGTGGAGAAGACCGCTGACCGCCCCGATGCCAAGCTGTCCATGACCATTGATGAGCTGGATCTGTCCGTCCGCAGCTTTAACTGCCTGAAGCGTGCCAACATCAATACCGTCGCCGACCTGATCAACAAGACCGGCGAGGATATGATGAAGGTCCGGAACATGGGCAAGAAGTCTCTGGACGAAGTTCAGAAGAAGCTGGAAATGATGGGCCTGTCCCTGGCCAGCGAGGATTCTGGCAGCAACAATTAAGTTTAAGCTAACCTTTTATAAAGGAGGAAACGTTCATGTTCGGCACTCGTAAGCTGGGTAAGACCAGCACTCAGAGAAAGGCCCTGCTGCGTCAGCAGGTCACCGATCTGCTGGAGAACGGCAAGATGGAGACCACCTTCTATCGTGCCAAGGAAGTGCAGCCCGTGGTTGAGAAGATGATCACCCTGGGCAAGAAGGGCGGCCTGTTTAACTACCGCAGAGCTCTGTCTTTCATCACTAAGGAAGATGTGGCTAAGAAGCTGTTCGATGAGATCGCTCCCAAGTATGCTGAGCGCAACGGTGGTTACACCCGTGTGACTCGCATCGGCGCTCGTCGTGGCGACGCTGCTGAGATGGCTGTCATCGAGCTGGTGTAATTTACACAGCTCCATAACACAAAGTAAAGCCCGTACCGAGAGGTACGGGCTTTTTGTTATATGGAAAGAGCTCATTTAGCGGTTGACGGAGGCAGCCATGCGTCTGTATGTGTGGCGAATACCACGGACGGCAATGGAATAGGCCTGAATATTTTCCGGCAGTGCAATGCCGCCGTAGCCGGAGTCGCCCAAATGGTGAATGTCCGTGCCGGCCATTTTGCACATGAGGGCGATATGACGGATGGTTGCCACATCTGCACCTTCCTGGGAAGTGCCGATGGATGTAATGGTCAGTGCACCAAGGCTGTGGGAATAGGCAATCAGTTCCTTCACATATTCCAGGGTCAAGCCGGGAACGGTGCCGGGGGCAGGCATGAGAATGATATCTGCACCGGCCTGCCGGAAGGATAGAATATCCTGTTTGGTCAAAATATGCTCAGCGCCTTCAGTGATGATGCCGGAAGCGTGCATCTTGCCTGCGGCCAGGATGATCTGATCACCCAGCTCCTTGCGGTACAGTTCCAAGGTCTGGGTAATGGCTTCGTTGGTGACGCCGATGCCGGGATTGCCGGTGAGAAGGATAAAGTCTACACCCATTTCAACAGCCTTTTTTGCATTGGCAAGGGTAGCCTTGCGCCCGGCGGTCATTGCCCACATGTTTTCTTCGGGGTTCTCAGAGGAAAGGCTCTGTTCCACCGGCTCCAGATTGATGCCCACAGGCCGTCCGGTCAACTTTTTCAAGGTGTGGATCACCTGAGCAGGCTCGGTCTTGGGCAGGCCACGGATGACAGGATTTTGCACATCGAATACATTCAAAAGCAGAATATCTGCGCCCATGGAGGCAGCAAATTCAGCGTTGGAAATGTCCCCCAGCATGGGCTGAATGCAGCCAATGGTCTCACAGGCGATGGTGCGGCCTTCGGCGTGGGCGATGGAGTCCAGCAGTGCCTGTTTATCCATGGCGGCAAAGTCGGATGCGTAGCAGTCTAACATTCTTTTCATAGGAAATACCTCCCTTTTCTTTTTAGTATAGCACAGGGCAGGAAAACTGACAAGATGAAAAAACTGGAGGCATTTGCCTCCAGTTTCGTTATGCCAGATAGCCCAGATGCTCCAACAAGATCTTGAAGCCCAACAGGATCAAAATCACGCCACCGGCAATCTCTGCCTTCTTTTCAAACCGGTCGCCAAAGATGTTGCCAATTTTTACACCCAGGGCAGAGGTGAGGAAGGTGATGACACCAATGAGGGTAATGGCAATCCAGATGTTGACATTGCCTGCAAGCGCCATGGAAACACCGACAGCAAGTGCGTCGATGCTGGTGGCAATGGCCATGACAAACATGGTTTTAAAGCCAAAATCACCATTGCTTTCGTCCTCTTCTTTGGAAAATGCTTCCCGGAGCATATTGATACCAATGAGAGCCAGCAGGCCGAATGCGATCCAGTGGTCAAAGGCCTCAATGGCTGCGGAAAACAGTGTGCCGAGGAAAAATCCAATCAAGGGCATCAGCGCCTGAAATCCACCGAACCAAATACCGCAGCTGCCCATTTCCCGAAGGCCTGCTTTTTTCGATGCCAGGCCTTTACAGATGGAGACTGCAAAAGCATCCATGCTCAGTCCGATGGCTAGAAGAAAAAGTTCTCCCAATCCCATAAAAGTTCCTCCAAATATGTAAATAAGCCGAAATATTATAACATTTCAAGATAAAACTGTCAATCATAAGTTACAGCGGCACGCTTTTAGCGTACCGCTGTGTGTAATATTTTAGCAACCCTCGTCCAGCATGATCCGCAGGATGGTCTTGTCTGTTTCCCGCATGCCTTCCCGGGCCAGTCGGCCGACATTGCTGACAGTCTGGTCAGCACCTTTGGTGACGATTCCGTCGCCACCAAAGAATTGCTGGTGCTCCAGGTACATATTGTAGCCCAGAATACCGGCATCTACCGCTGCGGCGATCTTGGCGGCGCAGGAGGGCTTTGCACCGTCGCAAATGGTGCCGGACAGGATAGCAACTGCGTTGACAACTGTGTGAGCCACGGCCTCGTGACGGCCTCCGTGGAGATAGGCAATACCAGCGCCTGCGCCACAGCCGGCACTGATGGCACCGCAGTAGGCAGAGAGTCTGCCGATGCCGGTCTTCTGGTGGATGGTCACCAGGTCACTGAGTGCCACAGCTTTCAGAAGTTGTTCCCGGTTTGCACCCAAGGTCTTGGCGTAGAAAGCCACGGGTACACAGGCGGTAATGCCCTGATTGCCGCTGCCGGAAAGGATAATGACAGGCATTTCACAGCCGCTCATCCGGGCGTCGGAGCCAGCGGCAGCGTATGCAGCAGCACGACGGTTGTTGGATGTGCCCTGCTGATGAATGATGACGGAGCCGATATTTGCACCCCAGTCGTGCTCCAAACCTTCTTTGGCGATGGCGAGATTGTAATCGATCTGACGACCGACGCATTCTTCAATGTCAGCCACATCCAGCACTTCTACGAAATCCACAATCCGCTCAATGGTCAGGCAGGATTTGTCGGTCAGATTGTCCTCGGAGGATTCTTCTACGGGGAGCTCCAGCAGGGGTTCGCCATTGTGGCTCAGATGGACGATGTTGGTGTGGTGGTTAACGATCCGGACACGGGCGCAGTCCTCGCCTGCGTGCAGAGTGATATCAATGTCAAAAACCAGATCAGAAGGGGCAGGGGAGATGTTAATGACGGTTTGACTCAGATACTCTTTCAGATGCTGTTGGCACTCTTCTGAAACGGAGGCGATGACTTCCAGCTGACGGCTGGCATCACCGGCTACCACACCGGCACACACGGCTGCGGCGATACCACGCAGGCCGCCGGTGTTGGGCACAACGACGCTTTTTACATTTTTGATGATATTACCGCTGACGAGAACATCGATTTGCGTGGGAAGCTTACCTAAGATCTCCCGAGCCTTTGCACCGGCGTAGGCCAGGGCGATGGGTTCGGTACAGCCCATGGCAGGACGAAGTTCTTCTTTCAGGATAGAGACGAATTGCTGATAGAGCGTATCTCCAAGTTGCATAATAGAATGCCCCTTTCGGTTATCTGTATTTGTACATTATAACACAGATGGTGAAAAAATCAAGGGGCAGAATGTAGATGAGTGGCGAACAAAAGGGGCGGAAAGTGTCCGCAAAAAAACTTTAAGATTTTTGAAAAAAGGTGTTGACTTTTTGATGTCTATGGTATATAATATCGAAGTCGTCAGGCGGAAGGCTTAAAACAGATATGCTGCTATAGCTCAGTCGGTAGAGCGCATCCTTGGTAAGGATGAGGTCTCCAGTTCAAATCTGGATAGCAGCTCCAAAAGAGCTTCGAAGTAATTGCTTCGGAGCTTTTTCTTTTTTTGTACAAAAGAACTGGAGACCTCATCCCATGCCCGAAGGGCAGATTCAATCGTGAGGTCTGTAAGGGCTCCCGGAAAGCCGGCTTTCCGGGAGAACGGTTACCAGTTCAAATCTGGATAGCAGCTCCAAAAGAGCTTCGAAGCAATTGCTTCGGAGCTTTTTTCTTTTTTTTACGAAAGAACTGGAGCCCTCATCCCATGCCCGAAGGGCAGATGAAATCCTGAGGTCTGTAAGGGCTCCCGGAAAGCGAGCTTTCCGGGAGGACGGTCACCAGTTCAAATCTGGATAGCAGCTCCAATAAAAGCCTCTTAAATCTTCGGATTTAAGAGGCTTTCTTTTGCTTTTCTGAACTTTTTAGTTCGGTTTTGTATACAGGAAAAGACCTCGTATCCATTTTCAGGGGTGTTCTCCAACTTGTGGGACTAATTTTTGTGCTTTTCAACATGCCGCAAACCCTTGCGGTATCTGGATTTGTGACATTTGGGGGTACTAAATTTATAGCAAATTATGTACCGTAAACTTTCTCCAATGCGGCGGTGGCTACGTTAGAGGTTTCTCGGCCTTTGACATAGTACTTCAGCGTCATTACCGAGGTAGTGTGACCGGCGGCTTGCTGTGCCAGCTTGATGTCCTTGGTCTGGTCATACAAGTCGGTCAATATGGTGGTGCCGAACTGGTTATCCGGAGTTATTTATCGCAAAGTGATAGCTTCCGGCAGTTACCTGTTCTGTCCGTCCATTCGGAAGCACCACTTCTGTTTCAACCGGGGTGCAAATTTCAATGCTATCTCCATTCGCCCACGCTACCTTGATTTCTCCATAGCGGCTTCGGTAGCTTCCGGATACATTGCCGAGCCGCGCATCCAGATATGGCTGGATGCGCACCTTGGCAAATCCAGGCGTGGCAGGTTTGATACCCAAAATATGCTGATAGTAGAACTTACCCACGCTGCCAAAGGAATAGTGGTTGAAAGACACCATATTATCTCCGCCCGTGTTCACTTCATTCACAGTTCCGTCGGGACGCAGGGCATCCCACCGTTCCCATGTGGTGGTAGCACCGGCTTTCACCTGATACAGCCAACCGGGGCATTTTTCCGACAAGAGCAGATCAAATGCCAGCTTCTGCTGCCCATTTTCTGCCAGCAGGGGTAGGATATGCTCCGTGGCGAAGAAACCAGTCTGCATTCCTTCTTTTTTGATCTTCTCCACCAACTGGGCAAAGACCTTATCCCACAATTGACACTTTGGAAGCACCATCTTCAGCGCCATGATGTAGGCACCCTGATAGTCATCTTTCATTCGACCGTTCTTGCGGATAAATGCCTTGATGTATGCTTCCCGGGATCTGGTGTACTGCTCAGAATACCGCCGGGCATCTTCTTTCTTGCCCAGAAGCTTTGCGGACCAAGCCATAATCCGCAGATCATTGACCAGAAACGCATTGGAAACCGGATTGTTATGCACCATCATGTAGATAGGGTTCTTACCCATGGACAGCCAGTCACCTAGGCTCAAGCCGATCCACAGATCCTTTTTCCAGCGGCCCATGTTGCGGATCTCCAGTTCTACAAACCGCTTCATACTTTCATACTGTTCCCGAATATACCTATCTGTTCCATACTGCCAGTAGAGCATTTCCGGGACGATACAGACGCAGTTGCCCCAGCCAAGCATATTCACAGCATTGCGCTGCTCCTTCGGTTCTGCCGGAACAGTGGGGGTGACATAGCCCTCTTCATTGTCCATCTGGGAATAGCGGATATCCTTCAGAAACTTATCCCAAAAGGCTTCCGTATCGAAGTTATACGCGCCTGTGTGAGCAAAAACCTGTCCGTCACCGGTGTAGCCCATCCGCTCGTCCCGCTGAGGACAGTCGGTAGGAACTTCCACATAGTTTGACTTCTGTCCCCAGACCTGATTTTCAAACAGCTTTTGCACCAGTGGGTTATCGCAGGAGAAATACCCGGTCCGCTCCATATCAGAATAGATGGCATAGGCCGTAATCAAACCATCCTCATATTCCACACCGCTAAGCGCTGCATACCGGAAACCCATGTAGGTAAACTTTGGGTGGTATTTTTCTGTGGATGCACCCTTATGATAGATAAGCTCTGCCCTGGCTTTTCGTAGATTGGTGGTATAAAGGCTGCCATCGGGATTCAGAATCTCACCATGGCGCAGCTTCAAAGAATTGCCGTTCATTTTTGTCGGGTCGATCTCAATGATACCGGCAAAGTTCTGACCAAAGTCCAGTATGGTTACATCACCATGCCTGATGACAGACTGAACCGGCATTTCCTCCCGGATACGGATGCACATAGAGCCCTCTTCGATCACCTCCGGGATATGGCCTGTGAATTTTATAGGCTGAACCACTTCCCGGTAAAAACCACCATCGTGATAGATTTCGCCGTCGTAAAAACCTGCATATTCATAGGGACTGCACACCGCCTGAATAGATGTATCGTCGGAGCAGTAGGTATGCACGCCGCCTTCGTCCTCCACAGTCAGCACCCAGGAAACCGCCGGTTTCTCTCCGTAAATCTGTACCTTGTTTTTGAAGGTGAATCGTCCGCAGTACCAACCCTGCCCCAGAAAAACCGACAGTGTATCATTTCCGGTCAGAAAGGATGTTACATCGTAGCGCTGGTAATGCAGATCCTTGGGGTAGTAAGTAAATCCGGGTGCAAACAGCACATCGCCGATTTTCTTCCCATTCAGTTGTGCTTCATAGATGCCCAATGCAGTAATGGTAAGGAAAGCCTTTTTGACAGTGTTGGAAGTAATCCTCTGCTGAAACACCTCCACCGCACCTTCCGTAAAGGGACGGTCTACTGTAATGAAATGATTTCTAAGTTCGTTCATTTGCGAATTACCTTTCGGAAGAAATCCAGCATTTTGTCGTTCGTGACCTTACTTTCTTCCCAATCGGGGTTAGCGATCTGGAAGACATGGCCCAAATGCTTGCCATCCTCCTTTTTCCAGATCACTGTTTCACATGGCCAGCACTTCTGACGAAGCGTTTCCAGCAGCCACTGGATATGGACATAAAAAGGATCGCTTTCGGAGCTGATGACCATCAACGGCAACGGTTTTGCCTCTTCAATCACCTGCGAGAAGTTCATATAACCGTTCCACGGTGCATTTGCACCCTGTCGACCCAGAAGCATCTTCTGCATTTCCTTGTCGCTGCCCCGGCACAGGAAACCGGTAAAAGCGTAGATGTCATGCATTTCACACACACCGTTACAGATAGCAGCAGCGGTAAAGTTGAAACCAAAAGGCTTCACACCGTAGATCTTCTGCAGCTTTTTACTTTGTTGGATGCACATAACCAGACTTGTAAGATGGCCGCCTGCGGAGTCACCGGTGAGCAGAACATCGCCAAAATCAAAGCCGTATTCAGCAGCATGGTATTCCAGATAGTGTATGCTGGCAAAGATATCCTGCACCATGCCATGTAAATCGGTATGGGGCAGCAGTCGGTAGCTCATGCCCATGACCCGGAATCCTTTGGACGCCAAATACTCGCAGTAAGGACGGTTCAGATCCTTATCTCCGTACATCCAACCACCGCCATGGATATCGATGATGGTGGGGATATTGCCCGTTTCTTCCTCCGGCCAATACAGATTCAGCTGATGCATGGGATCGCTGTCATTTAAGTACGCAATATCTTTTTCACAGTGGACTCCCGGTATGTGCTTTATGTTTGCTAACCGCTTTTTATCCTGTTTCTCAGCCAAGCCCCAGATATTCCGGAGCAAAAATTTCGAAAATCCCATAGTATCTCCTTATCTAAAGCAGAAGGGCTTTGCACTCAGCCCTGCACTGCTAAACAGATTCACTTCACAGTAGCCAGTCCATGCAAAATGAATCTCCACCTTGGAATTCTTTTTGATTTCATCCGCACGGACCAGCAGCGTATCTCCCTTGGCAGATACCTTACTGCGCTTCAGTTGCTTACCGTCTACAGTAATCTTGATCGCATTTAGTTTCTTACCCCGAATTACAAGACCATTGCCTGCATTGGCAAAAGTAAGCAGCAGCTTTCCAGCCTGCACTTCGGCAGATCGGAACTCCGGTGCTTCGCAGAGGATGTCCTCGCCGTAAACCTTTCCCCGGGCCAGCAAAGCCAACCGCTCACCCACGGGGCGCTTACACTTGGGATGGATGTCCTTTTCCATACCGGAATCCATGATAGATGCCATATAGCAACCGGGAACGGTCTTGCTTACAATCTCCTGCTTTTGGCGAAGAATCGGATATTTGTCACCGTTGGCTCCTGCCCATTTCCCAAAAGGCGCAAGCTGCACCAACAGGAAAGGCAGCTCCTCCTGCCAGCTGTCCCGCCAGCAGTGGATCATGGCAGAAAGCAGCTTATCATACATCTGGGGCTTATGGTCATCGCTTTCCCCCTGATACCAGAGGACACCCCGGGCAGCAAACCCGGCAATTTGCTTTACCATCATCCGGTAAAGACAACCGGGAGCATTCTGGTTTCTGGGGCCCATGGGAACACTGCTCTTGACGATTTTCAGATACAGGGGCAGATTTTTCACAATATCCCAGAAGGTGATGCTGGTTCTCAGCACCTGCTGCATCGCCGCTTCCATTTCCGGGGTTGCCATAAAGTCAAGCATTTCATCATGCAGTCGGTTATATTCTGCAATATCCAGATCTTTTGTTGCCTCAGCATAGTCATCCAGATATTCTTTCAGATCCGGGTCCGCAGCGAGATAGCTTTCCTCCGTCCAGCTGGATGCCGTAGTGCCGCCCCAGTTACAGCCCACAATGGCAACAGGAATATTCCGTTTTGTCCGCAGCTGTTTGGCAAAGTAGACGCCAACCGCAGAGAAATATTCTGCATATTCCGGCGTGAAAGTCAGCCACTTGTCCCAGCCGGTATTGTCCTTTTTCGTGGTTGCTTCTTCCTCCGGGAAGGAGTACTCGCCCACATCATAAAAACGGAAATGCTCGTCATTTGCCGCTGCGATCTGAGCATCACCTTCCGCATCATAGCGAAGCAAAAACTCCATATTGCTCTGGCCGCCTGCGATCCACACTTCGCCGATGTCCACATTGGTAAGCTCCACAATATCATTGCTACCAGTGATGCTAAGCACAGCATCCATTGCCGCTTCCTGAGGGGGCAGAGTCAGCGCAAAATCTCCCTCAATCGCAATATTTTCCAACAGAACGGCATCGTTCAAGGCAACCGTGACCTGCTGGGGGCAGTCTGTGCTGCCCCATATTTTGATGGGCTTTTGACGCTGCAGCGTCATGCCGTTTTGAAAAATCCTTGCCAGTCGGATCATAAAACTTCCTCCTGTTATTGATTGCAGCACAGACAGTATTCGCCTGCGGTATAGGTATTTCGGGAACCATCCGGAAGGACAATTTCCGCCCGGGTTCCCTCCGGGACTTGCGCTTTCAGGATGAACATATCGTCTTTGATCTCCCAGTGGGCAACGATCTTACCGTAGGGAGAAATATGGCAAACCTTCGCCCAAGTCAGCCCTCCGCCGGGCATAGGCGCAATGCGAAACGCTTTGTAGCCGGGTTCCGTCATTTCCAAGCCGCCCACACGGGTATATAGCCAGTTACCTACTGCGCCGTAGGCATAGTGGTTAAAGGAGACCATGTCCCCCTCCGTATTGACAGTGCCATCCGGACGCAGGGAATCCCAACGCTCCCACATAGAAGTTGCACCGCAGAGCACCGGATACAGCCAGGAAGGAAATGTTTCCTGCATCAGAAGGTCATAGGCAACACCCACTGCGCCGTTGTCGGATAAAGCAAAGAGCAGCTTGTCCGTACCAATAAAGCCGGTAGCCAAATGATTATCCCTTGTCCGAATGTCTGCGACCAAATCGTCGAGAGCGATACGGGCTTGCTCCTTGGTCAGCAAACCAAATTGCAGTGCCAGGACCCAGGCACTCTGGAAACCCTTCTTGATATGTCCGTTCTTATCTACCAGAACCTTCTGAAAGGCATGGCGGATATTCGCATAAAGTGCGGCATACTGCTTTGCGTCGTCTTCGTGTCCCAGAAGGTGGGCAACTCGACTCATTAACCTTGCAGAATTGGCAAAGTAGGCAGTAGATGTCCACTTAGCCTTTTTCATATTACTCAGCATACTTTCGCCAGGTGCCAGCCAGTCACCGAAGTGGAAGCCTGCTGTCCAGATATAGCGGTCTGCACCGACAGAATGTTTTTTTGTCATTCTTTCCTCATAGGCGAGCCATGCTTTCATGCTTTCGTACTGGTTTTCCAGTACCGATACATCCCCTGTGGACTGATAAATCGCCCAGGGGACAAGAATTGCCGCATCGCCCCATACTGCGTCATCGCAGTTGGCAGCGAAGCCGAAGATGCCGTCGCCCTTATGCCGACCAAAGCCGTTGTCCGGAACGAACATGGGTACCACGCCGTTCTCCCGCTGGCACAAAGTCAGATCCCGGAGCCATTTACGCATAAATCCGGAAATATCCATATTGAAGGCTGCGGTGGGCGCAAATATCGCAATATCGCCTGTCCAGCCGCTGCGCTCATCCCGCTGGGGGCAGTCCGTGGGAATGTCTACAAAATTGGCCTTCAGACTGGTGACGATGTTGCGCTGGAGCTGATTGATCCGCTGGTCAGAGCATTCAAAGTGGCCTGCTTCCGGCGTGTCGGAATAGAGTTCCCAGGCGCAGATATTGTCCACCGTGACTTCCATACCGGAAACGGAAATATACTGAAAGCCCATATATGTAAATTCCGGAAGATATGTCTGCTCGCCGTCTTGGCAAATGTAGGTCAGCGTTGCCTTTGCGGTTCGCAGGTTTTCCGTATAGAGCCGGTCGTTCTGTACGATCTCGCCATGACGAACGGTGACTTTTCGTCCGCTCTTTTCCACAAATGGGCCAAGCTGTACAATACCTGCAATATTCCTCCCGAAATCAATCAGGGTATCCCCGTCTGCACCCTTCCAGATGCGTTTGGACCGCAGGCACTCATGCCGCAGGACGGGAACACCGTCATCTTCTTCAATTCTCTCCGGAAGAGCGCCGTGATAGATGGTTGCTTTCTGCCACCGGGCATTTTCCAGCTTCATTCGGGCATCGTAGATTTCACCATCAAAGAAAGAAGCGAAGCGGCGGGGGCCATCTGCTGTGACCATCCAACTTTCATCCGTACTGATAACAGATTTTCTGCCATCTGCAAAGGTCAAGTGGAGTTCCATCAAAAAGGCTCGCTTGGAACCGAACCGATTGCCTTTTAAGGTCAGTCCCAGTCTTCCCGTATACCAGCCACCAGCTACTTCCGCATGGATGATCGTATCGCCCTGCCCCAGCAGATGGGTAACATCATATTGGTTATAGAGTATCCGCTTGTTGTACTGCGTATAGCCGGGGGCAAAATAGCGGTCAGATACCACATCTTCGTTGATAGAAATGGTATAGCAACCCAGTGCTGTGGCGAAAATCTCTGCTTTCACCACTGCGTTGCAGTGGATGCGCTTGCGGAACACATAGGGGGCCAGTTGGTCGTCAATGTCAACTTCACCTTTTCCGGTGATCCATTTTCCAACCCATTCCATAGCCGTTTCGCTCCTTTCTATGTAGATTTATTCTGCTTTGATCTGGCTGTTCAGAACCAGTTTCAGAACATTGTAAGCCGCACGGCGGATTGCATCGGTGCTCAGCTTGCCTGCCTTATGAGCCTTGCTCAGCTCTTTGCAAACGCCATTGCCGCCAGGCATGATCAGATCCATACCATTTGCAATGCAATGGGCATTGGGGGCACGATCCTGGCCGGTAGCCAGCCAGTCGCTCATAACAACCCCGTCAAAGCCCCACTCGCGACGCAGAATCATATCGATCAATTCGCCATTTTCAGAGCAGCAAACACCGTTGATCTTGTTGTAAGCAGTCATCAGCGCCTTAGGGTCAGCTTCCTTCACAGCGATCTCAAAGCCACGGAGGTAGATCTCACGCAGAGTCCGCTCGTCCATATCGGAGGAAACATAGTAACGGTTCTCTTCCTGATTGTTGGCAGCAAAGTGCTTGATTGTGACATAATTGCCGGGTGTTGCCTGAACACCACGAGTCACAGCCGCTGCCATCTTGCCGGAGATAAAGGGATCTTCACTGTAATACTCATAGTTTCTGCCGCACAGCGGATTGCGGATGATATTCAGGGCAGGTGCCAGCCAGAAAACGACACCGTATTCTGTCATTTCCTTACTGACTGCCTTGCCCACTTCCTCAGCCAGTGGTAAATTCCATGTCTGGGCCATCGCCGTTGCCACGGGGAAGCTGGTCACATACTGGTAGATCATGGTTTCCTTTGCAGGATTGCCGAACAGAAATTTCTGCAGGAATTTAGGCAGATATTCGTAAATGGCCATGGCACCATCCACAGGCTTTACGCCGCCCTTCTTGTTCACGGTGGAACGGCGCTGGATGCGGATACCCGCAGGACCATCGCAGAAGGTGGCATTGGGAATGCCCAGCTTCCAGAATTCAGAGGTGGTATTACCAACTGAGCCGGGAAGGGTGAATCCGGTCTTGCCGCCCAGCAGACCGATACCGGCACAGAACCTGATCTGATCCTCTACGGACAGTTTCTTCAGCAAATCGGTGACCTTTACATCCTCCTCGGGAACTACTTCGGCATAGTCCATCACTTCAGTCTGGAATGCAGCGGGATCGATGGTAATACGTTGCGCATTCACGATTTCGGATGCACTTTCTCGATGCAGTTTCTGCCATTTCTCAGCGGAAGCACACAGATTCCTATGCTTGGAAACAATGACGGTCTGCTCCAGTTCAGCAACAGCACAGGCAGCCGTATTCCGGGAGGAATTGCCCACACGCAGGATGTAGTCGCCTGCTTCCAGAATCATGGAAGCGGTTTCTTCATCGTAGCTGGCAATGTTCTTCATGTCGAAGATCAGCTCCAGCTCCTGCGCTTCACCGGGGGAAAGCTGCTTTGTCTTGGCAAAGGCCGAAAGACGCTGGTATTCCTTGTCCAGCTTGCCTGCAGGTGCGCTGACATATAACTGAACAGTCTCCTTGCCGGCTCTTTCACCGGTATTTTTGACGGAAACATGGGCGCTGATTTTACTGCCCTCTGCCTTAACAGAATTGGTATTGATCTCAAAATCGGTATAGCTCAAACCGTAACCGAAAGCATAAGCAGGCTCCACGCCGAAGCTATCGTAGTAGCGGTAACCAACATAGATGCCTTCGCTGTAGGGTGCATGGTTGATGTCAGGGCCCATATAGCTGTATTCTTTGGCAAAGGGAACATCCTCATAGCACTTGGCCCAGGTGGATGCCAGCTTGCCGCTGGGATTTACCGCACCCGTCAGCACATCGGCCAGTGCGTTGCCGCCCTCCTGACCCAGCTGGCAGGCAAATACCACTGCTTCAACGGCAGGGAAATCCTTCACAAAGGACAGATCAAAGGACGCACCGGTATTCACAACCAGAATGATGTGCTTGTAGTGTTCGGCACAGGCCATCAGGTGAGCCTGTTCCGTATCGGACAGTGAAAAATTCTCCTGACGGCGGTCCTTGCCCTCGCCGGACTGACGGGAGAGCACATAGATGCAGATATCTGTATCATCGGACAGGTCGGTTCCACGGATGGCATCGCCATAGGGGTAGCGGTATTCCGCTGCCATCATTTCAGCCAGCATTTCCGTGCTGATCTTATTCAGCTTCTTGCGCATTCCGGCAATGAATACTTCCCGCTCCTGGGTCCACAGGGCATCGTAGCGATCCAGCCACGGCTTGGTGACGATCTCAAAGCCCCGGTTTTCCAGGCCCTCCCGGATAGTGACGGCATGGCGCTCAATGACCTCGCCGCTGCCGGTACCACCCTTGATGGTCTTGCCTGCACCGGCGCCGTAAAGAGCGATCTTACCGGGCTGAATGGGCAGAACACCCTTGTTCTCCAGCAGAACGATTGCTTCGGTGGCTGCCTGATAGGAAAGCTCCTTGTTGGCAAGTTCCAGAGCTGTTACTTCATCCGTGTATCTTGCTTTGGTTCTAAATTCCATATGTAACCTCACTTCAGCTCAAATCGATGGAAATTTACATGGCCATCACCCTTATAAATGAAATACAGGGCATGAACGCCATCAGGGATATTGCAGGCGGCTTCAAACCAGGATCTTGTCTGACCTGCGCTGATGTGGATTCGGCTGAGAGCCTTGCCATCCAGCTTGGTTTTAATCAGTATATCACCGCGGCCTTCACCGCTGACCTGTACACCGATCCGCTTCAAATCCTGAATATCAAAATACTTAAAGCCAGCCATGGCACCATCTTTCATGTTGCTAACATACTGATCGGGATTCCGCTCCCGGTCTTTTCCTGTCTGGGTCAGGTAAGGATGTCCCTTCCACCTCTTGTTATAAAAACGGTCGTACATATAGGTGCCATCCTTGCTTGTCAGGTTGCAGGCAATGTGGGCAGAGTATTCTCCCTTACCTGCCAGCGGACCGCCGTTTAAACCACAGGAGGTGACTTCCACCTGGGCAATGGAACCATCCTCCGCAATGGTGATGGGCTCGGCACATCCCTGACGGGAAAATAGATTTCGATTGGTCTGGCGGTGGTAGAACACATACCACTGATCCTTGACCTGCACCAGACTGCCGTGGGTATTACCGGTGTAGTTCATGTGCCAGGCCTGGCCATTGAAACCCAAATCGGAAATGGACACGATGGTGCCGCCGAATCGGAAACCGCCGTCAGGGCGGTCGCTGACCGCATAGCACAGCTCATGGGACAAAATGGAGGAATAGATGAAGTAATACTTATCGCCGATCTTTCGCATAGAGCTGGCTTCATAGAACTCATGACCCTCGAAGCCGGTTCCCTTGGAATTGTTTGGACCCGGGATCAGCAATTTGGGTGCGGTTCTGACAGTCAGCATATCCTCTCCCAGCTCCATGACATAGGCACCCTCCATCTTGTACTGTTTGGTGAAAAAGCCCATGATGCCTTCATTTCTGGGGGAGAAGCCAGTGTAGAGATAATACTTGCCATCATCATCCTTGAAAAGACCCGGGTCAAACTGGAATACCTCGTGCTTTTTGCTGCCGATGACATGACCGTTGGGCAGCTTGACAGTGCCATAGTATTCATAGGGCCCGGTCAGCTTATCACTGACAGCCACGGCCATGAAAGGGACCAGGCACAAGGTGTAATACAGATAGAATCTACCGTCCGGGCCCTGGATCACATCGGGAGCCTGGGTAAAGGAATTCTTTTTGGCAGCGGGATCTTGTGCGGTATGGAAGATGGTTCCTTCCATCCGCCAGTCACTTAAATCATCCACCGGGCAGGACCAAAGCACATAGTCATTCTGGCAAAAGTCCTTTCCGTTAAATTCATCGTGAGAGCCAAACACATACAGCCGATCGCCGTAGACATAAGGCTCGCCGTCGGGAACATATTCCCAACTGGGCAGATAAGGGTTAAAAGCCTGATTCTTCATCACTGAACCTCCTGTGCTTCCGTCCGGCGGCGCTCCAGCTCTGCAGTCATCTTCTCCCGGAATTCGGGGGTAATGGGATAGGCAAACTTATAGACTGCCCATGCGGCGACTGAAACGACCAGAGGAAGCAGTGTCATTGCAATGGTCAAACCGGTAACCATACCGGGCAGCTTTGTCAGATCGCCAGCATAAGCGCCGGTGACAGAGTCTACGCTATAGCCCACAGTCATCAGAAGGATACCGGGAATCACAGTAGAGATGGCAGTTTGCCCCTTCTGGACAAGATTATTGACAGCCGTGGTCATGGCAGCCATATTCTTTCCGGTGGTATACTCAACATAGTCGGCACATTCCGTATTGATCAGCATGGCAGGAATGACAGCAATGCTCATGGGGATGCCTGCCAACAGATTCAGAATGATAAAGATCATGGGACTCAGCTGCAGAATACCCATCAGATAGCAAACAAACATACCACCAAAGATCAGTCCGCCAACCAAAGTACAAACACGCATGGCCTTATCCACGCTGCCTAGCTTCTTCACAACAAAACCGGCCATCAGCGGAGTCAGGAAATTAGGTAGCAGAGAAATAACGCCGTATATTGCATAGATGGAAGCGTATTCGACTTCATTGACAACACCGGTTCCCATATCGGCACAATAGAACCACTTCAGGAAATAAACCAGAACCGCAGAGGAGGCGCCATACGCCATATTGGACAGGAAGTACGCAATGTTATGGACCCACATAGGCTTGTTCGTCTTCAGCATGAACCAAACATCCTTAATGGACAGCTTAGCTTCGGCTTCTGTGCTCTCGGTGACATTGCCATGGTAAGGCTCCTTGATCAGGAAGACACCCAGCAGAGAAAGGAGACAGGAAAATACCGTAATAATCACACAGGTCAAAGAGAAAGACCGACCCATATCACCAACAGTACCATTCAGTGCGGTGGCAATGGGAATGAAGAACACGGAAGGAATAACTGCCAGGATGACCCCCATGCGCATCAGAGCCGTGATTTTTGTGCGGACATTGGCATCGGTAGTGACCTTCTGCATAATGGGTCCTGTACCATTAAAGGCATAGCCCATTTCGTACAGCAAGTAGCCGAACAATACCCAGGAAGTTAATACAACGGCGTTGCTCTTTACGAAACCGGGCAAGCTGAACATAATCACAATACCCGTGCCGCAAAGGAGAATACTGGCTAGGGTATAGCCACGGTATTTTCCGAATTTTGTCTCTTTGGAACGGTCCATGATCCATGCCTGCAACGGATCGTCGATGGCATCAATAATTCTGGTGATCAGCAGGATTACCGTGCCAAATGCCGCGGCAAAGCCCACCTTACCCAGTGCTGCATCAATGCCGGAGTAGTCCGTCAGGAATTGCATAAACAGGGAGAATACCATGGTGGAAAAACCGTGGATCCAGGATACCGTAAAAAATCCCACATGACCCCGGGGGTTATCGGGATATTTTTTCTTGATGCGTTTCATATACGTTAACTCCTTTTTGTTGATTCTCTCCTGCGGTTAATTCCCGTAGGGACGAATAATTCCGTAGGCCTTGCGTTCCTTTTCAAAAGGCGCTTGCTCCACATGGCATACGGCATCGATGAAGATGGTGTTCTTCTCTTCTCCGCATTCTGGCCAATGAGGTTCCCCATCGCCATTGGGATCACCGGTGGCGATAAAGTTGCACCAATAATGATGTATCCGGTCGGAAACGGTCTTTCCTTTCTTTCCGGCGCAGAGCCCAAAGAGCTTATAAATTCCGTTCAGAGGAACGCCTGCCGTCAGAGCACTGTTGGTGCAGTGTACTGCGCCCATACCCAGCAACTTCAGCACAGGGAAGGCATAGTCAAAATGGTGCAGATACACCTTTCCATGCTTTGCCATATGGTAGGCGATCTCCAAGGAAGGTAGGTGGAAGAAAATCTCCTTGCCGATCTCCTGGAATGCTTTCTTGCTGGGATAATCCGGATACAGCTTTATAACGGCATTACGGTCGATTTCCGGGTGGTCGGTGAAAAACTTATCCATCTGCTGAACAGTACCGGGCATAATTCCGTTTTTATTACCGGTAGCAAACATGGTTCCCTCATCTTTTGTGGTTCCGATCAGCATATCAATACCATCCGCTGCACCATGCATGACCGCATCAAAGGGCAGTTCCGGAATCAGATCTCCGTCCACCACGGGTGCGGTAGGCAGCAAGTAGGGATAGAGATTTACATAGTCGTATTCGCTCTCGTTGACTGCAGCGGTCAGTTCCTCCGCAGAAAGATCCGCAATCTTGTAGGCATCTTCTTCGGAGATACCAAGCCGCTTTGCCACATCCATAGCTGCGTGATAGCCATTTTCCCGACTGTTGATCAGGAAAGGGGCCGGGCTGTCCAGCATGACCCGCTTGATTTTTCCCTTGAGATACGGGGTGGTCATCAGTGTCAGCACAGAGCAGGCTCCGGCGGATTCACCCAGCAAGGTGATGCACTCCGGATTGCCACCGAAATCAGCGATATTCTCGATGACCCAATTCACAGCTGCCACCTGATCCCAGGTACCGCAGTTGGTATCAAATCTCTCCTTTGCGCCGGACAGGCTGGCAAAGTCCACGCAGCCAAAGGCCCCAAGGCGGTACTGGATGGAAACCACCACGATATCGGAATGGATACACATATTTCCGCCCCGCTTGACAGCACTGCTGCCAGCGCCTGTCAGGTAGGCGCCGCCATGGATCCACACCAGCACAGGACGTTTCTTCCCATCACAGGCAGGTGTGAAAATATTCAGATACAGACAATCCTCAGAACCATATATGTTCTTTGCTATGGTTTCTGCTTTAATGGGCTGGAAGCAGTAATTTGCATATTCCTTCGCCTGCCGCACGCCTTCCCAGCTGTCCATAGGTTGAGGTTTACGGAACCGCAGTTCCCCTAACGGCGGCTTTGCGAAGGGAACGCCCAGAAACTGGGAAAAACCGTTTTTTTGCTCTCCGCAAAGTGCGCCTTTCTTCGTTTTTACAGTAACATCCACGCACATCACTCCTTATTTTGTTGGATAATAACAGAATATAGGAAATTCAATCCGAAAAATATCAAAAGACTACGATTTTTACAAAAAAGCCGTTGCACTTTTCAACCAAATGTGATATGCTGATTTTGGTGATTTTGATATGGCAAAATTGAAGCATTATGTGGCATTAGATCCCGTTTCCGCAATCAGTGACACCAAATTCGAAAAAAATTTCCCCATCGTTCCGCACTCCGCATATGAGTGGGAGCGTCACCTGTGCACCTATGTCCGTGCTGGAGATGTGGTGGGTTATCAAAAGTTTATTGACTTTATGAATAGCAGCGGTCAGATGGAGGCCATAGAAAAGACAACACAGGATTCTTTTATGCACGGTAAGTATCTCGCGGTATCCATGATTGCAGTCATTACCCGCGTTGCGATCAACAGCGGTGCGGATGAGCTGGCTGTGTATCAGCTCAGCGACAGATTCCTTCATTTTCTGGACGGATGTAAAGATCCTGACGCACTTTTTTCGGAACTACTTAGAGCCTGTTTGCAAGTAGTGCGTGCTGTTCGTGATTCGCAGGACATATCCAAAGATAGCATTTATTTCACCCGTTGCAGGGAATATATCGCCAATCATCTGGGCCAAAAAATAACCGTAGGCATCCTGGCGGACACCTGCGGCCTGACTCCCAATTATCTGTCTACGATCTTCAAAAAGGCTTCTGGAAAAACAGTCAAAGAATATGTCATGCAGCAAAAAATTCAGGTTGCAAAGCAACTCCTCCTATCTCCTGATCACACCACCAGCGAGATTGCCTCGTTCCTGGGTTTTGCTTCTCAAAGCCACTTCATTGATTGCTTCAAAAAGCAGGTCGGCACCACGCCCCGAAGCTGGCGAATGCGTAATGAAATAGGTACCGGTGTAGAACTGTATCCTGGTATATAAATTTCAAAACCTTTATACACAATGAAATCAGTATCCTGTGCGTTCAATATGGACACCGCCTGCATCGAGCTGCAATTTGCTGATGGCAGCATGATCGCCATTGATACCATCGCCGTTGAAAACGAGGTTGCCGACAATATGTACCAGCGGTCAGAGCTTGACTATCTGATTTACAATGCTCCGCTGGAATACGCCGACCTCATTTTGAACGGTGATCCAGAGAAGTATTTGAAAGCCGTAACAGAATAGGTCGTTTGATCATTGACAATCCAAAACTTTGTGGCCGGGAGCGTAGTTTCTCCCGGTCACATACTTTGTCGTAAAAATCTATTTACCATTTTTGAAAAACTGTTGATTTTGGTAATCTGATTGGATA
>CAZJCA010000021.1:0-23552 GCA_964544505.1 uncultured Oscillospiraceae bacterium | reverse complement strand
CCTGTGACCTCCTGCTTGTAAGGCAGATGCTCTCCCAGCTGAGCTATGCTCCCGTCTGTCTTCGAGGTTTTGTTTTGTGTTGCTCACCTCAGCGACATGACACATTATACACATGGAAAGGCGTTTTGTCAAGCGTTTTTTTCGATTTTTTTCAAAGAATTTTCCGGGCATATTTTCTGCATATATACCCAGAAAATTCCGTATAAATCAAACTTTTTTTAATATTCCCTGAATATCCTCTGGTGTGAATGTATAAATCGTGTCACAAAACTGGCATTCCACCGGGAAGGTTTTTCCCTCCTGTGCGATCTGTCCCAGTTCCTCTTTTCCGAGGCTGATGAGTGCCGATGTGACCCGGTCACGAGAGCAGTAGCATTTATATCCCACTTCCGTGGTTTCCAGGAACATCACGCCCAGATCGCCGCAGACCTGACCCAAAATATCCTCCGGGGTCATACCGGCCTCCAACATGGCAGTGACTGCACCGGCTCTCTTAATTCCTGCCTCCAGTTTGTCGATGACCTCATCCGGCGCACCGGGCAGCAGCTGCACCAGATAACCGCCGGCCACTTTTACGGAGCAATCCGTGTCCACCAGAACGCCCAAAGCGCAAGCAGTGGGGGTCTGCTCACTTTCAGCAAAATAGGCCGTCACATCGTCACCGATCTCGCCAGACACCAGGGCCACAGAGCCGATGTACGGCTCTTTCATCTGTAAGTCACGGATGACTGTTAAAGTACCGTCCGTGCCCACAGAAGCGCCCACATCCAGCTTGCCGGGGTATTTCTCCACCAGCGGCACATGCGGCTCTGTCACCACACCCCGAACATTGCCGGTGGCATCGGACACGCAGGTAATGGTGCCGATCGGGCCGCCACCCCGGATCTGCAGGGTCATGGAACCGTTTTCCACCTTCTGCATATTGCCCATCATGGAACAAGCCGTCAGTGCCCGTCCAAGGGCTGCGGTAGCATTAGGCGTAGTCTTATGAATTTGCGCCGCCCGGCGCACCAAGTCGGTCGAGCGAATGGCTACCATTTTCACGAAGCCATCCATACTCATACCACGAACCAAATAGTCGCTCATATATTCTAATGCGGCAAAATGCCGCTCCTCCTTAAATTATCCTGCAACATTATAATACACTTTTAGCCATTGCGCAAGCCGTTTTCCTTGTAAAGGATCTTTCCTTTTCTTGCCTTAAAGTAAATCCTCTGTTCCCCTTTTCTTGGGGCAACAAATTCCCGGTCGGCGTAGACTTCAATGCCTGTAAAGCCTGCGTTCTTCAAATACTGCGTCAGCTGCGTTTGGGAATAGGCATATTCCCGGTGCTCTTCAAAGTAGCGATACCACACTTTCCCTTCCCTTTGGAACAGATCCATGCCGTAGGAGCAGATATTGGTCTGCCGGTCAAACTCTCCACGCCAGACGCAGTATACATCCTCATCCTCGTCCAGAAACACCTGACCATCCATGGCCTGAAGTTTTTCCGGGGTATTCACATCGAAGATAAAAATACCACCGGGGTTTAATGCCTTGTAGACCCGGCGAATGGCTTCTTCACAGTCGGCAGGGTCTGTAATATAGTCCAGGCTGTCCAAAGCACACACCGCCAGGTCCACGCCTCTGGGCAGGCACAACTCCTGTAACGCCTGGCAAACGAACAGAGGTCTGTTTTCCAGGCACTCAGCCTTCTGAGAGGCCACCATCAGCATATCCGGTGCCATATCCACGCCAGTCACCTGCATTCCCTGCTGCGCCAGCAGGATCGCCACCGAGCCTGTGCCACAGGCCAGGTCAACTGCCGTTCTGGGGTGCAGCATCTCCCGATCAAGTATTTGACCGTAGAAGTCCACCACGGCCTTATAATCCACATCATTGGTCAGTCGATCATAGCTGACAGCCAATGCCTTGTAAGCATCCATAGAAATCTCCTAAAAAACAACCCGGGCCAAAGCCCGGGTTGTCACATTCATCCATTAGCGGCGGAACAGGCTGAAGATATCGTCGATATCGCTGCTGCTCGTTGCGGCAGGCTTTGCGCCAAAAGAGGTGGTCTTTGTGGCAGGAGCCTTCTCCTCCACCTTCTGCTCAAAACCGGTGGCAATAACGGTGACACGCATTTCATCCTCAAAGTCCTCACAGGAGGTAGCACCGAAGATGATGTTGGCATCGGGGTTTGCATTCTCCTGCACAATGTTGGCAGCAGTCTCCACATCATCCAAGGTCAGTTCAGAAGAACCGGTAACATTCACCAGAACGCCGGTAGCGCCAGTGATAGCAGTCTCCAGCAGGGGGCTGGCGATTGCAGCCAGAGCAGCCTGCTCTGCCTTTTCCCGACCGGAAGCGGTACCCACGCCCATGTGTGCACGACCAGCATCCTTCATAACAGCAGAAACGTCGGCAAAGTCCAGGTTGATGATCACACGCTCGGAGAATCCAACCAGCTCAGAGATGGATACCACAGCCTGCTTCAGCACATCGTCAGCAATGCCGAAAGCGTTGGCAAAAGTGATCTTCTGATCGGTAACATACTTCAGGCGGTCGTTGGGGATGACGATCAAAGAGTCCACCTTGCCGTGGAGATCTTCGATACCCTTTTCAGCCTGGCGCATACGGTTTGCACCCTCAAACTTGAAAGGCTTGGTGACAACGCCGACGGTCAAGATGCCAGCCTCGTGGGCGAGATCTGCCACGATGGGAGCTGCGCCGGTACCGGTGCCGCCGCCCATACCAGCGGTGATAAAGACCATATCGGTGCCTTCCAGCACCTTAGAAATAGCCACACGGGACTCCTCGGCAGACTTGCGGCCGATTTCGGGCTTAGAGCCTGCGCCCATGCCGCCGGTCAGCTTTTCACCGATCTGGATCTTATTGGGGCAGTTGGACTTATTCAAATCCTGCTTATCGGTATTGATGACGACAAAATCGACACCCTGAACACCGGCTTCGATCATTCTGTTGATAACATTGTTACCGGCGCCGCCGACACCAATGACCTTGATCTTTACAACGCGTTCCTGAAAATCTGGCATATTGTTTCCTCCTATGTACGCTCTCACAGCAGCAAAGCGCCGTGTAGACATTTTCCTTTACCTATATATTCTATCTTGAAAATGCCATTTGGTCAATAGAAATTCTGCGAATTCGGCAAAGTTTTTTTAGAAAATATCTTTCTTAAGTCCAGGGATTACACTGAACCTGCCATTTTCCATCTTCATAATACAGTTTCAGCACAGCTGCACCGTAGTTTTTTTCTTCAAGTTCCTTTAATGTGGCCTTTACAACCCCGATTTTGTCGTCCAGGTCGTCGGCGTTGCCTAATTCTATGCGGTATTCTTTGCCACACACCAGCCGCAGGGCGAATAGATCCGACACATCCACATTGGTCACATCTTCAAATAACTCCCACAATTCCAGCTGATAGAGGATGTCCACCGCTGTCTGTAACCGTTCTGCCTGGGTGGCAGTAACCGTTTCGCCGGCCTGAGCAGTTTCCGCTGCCACTGCCTTTTTGCCCACTTTGGGGCTTTCCAGCTGGACACCGGTAACCTTGGCTTTGGGCACAGCACTTTTTCTCAGCTTTTCAACCACTTTGCCGTCGGATATCACCTTCCACCATGTCCCTTCGGAGTCTTCTATGGCATAGGATACGGTTTTTTCCTCTATGATGATATTCACCGTCCCGGGTAATCCGACTTCAAAGCGCACAGTTCCCACATAGGGCAGTTCCGTCTTGATCCGGTTTGCAGCCTGGGCACGGCCAAAGAACAGCAGGCTGTCCCCTTTCTCGATTCCTGATGCCTCCGTCACTGTCAATGCGCTGTATTTCGATGCACCGGTGACCATGACCGTATCCACCTTAAAGAAAATGGATACGCCGATGGTGATCGCCAGCACCACTGCCGCAATGGTCAGCAGCTGCACCAGCAGCCGTTTGCGGAAAAAGGGTTTGGGCTGAGTGTACTGCACTTCCTGCTGGGGCTTTCTCTGGGTCTTTGGGGACGACCGGCGGTTTCGTGTTCTGGTTCTATTGTTATTCTCTGCTTCCATGGTATTCCCTCCAGGAATTTATCTTTTACAAAGGGTTTCTACGATATCACAGATCTTCTCGGCGGAGTCTACCACAGCCATACTGCGCAGTGCCTGAGACATCTGCTGACGACGACCTTGATCCTCCAGCAGTTCTGTGATCGTCTCATACATCTTTTGGGCAGTACATTCGCTCTCCGGCATCAGCACAGCAGCCCCCCGACCCTCCAGGATCTTAGCATTCTTGTTCTGATGATCGTTGGTCACATTCGGCGACGGCACCAGAATGCAAGGCGTTCCGGTTGCTGCAATTTCATTGCAGGTGCCACTGCCTGCCCGACCCAGCACCACATCCGCAGCCGCTAAAACCGTGGGCATATTGTAGATATACTCCCGCATATCAATGGTGGAACATTTTTCCAACGCCACACCATTGGCTTTTACTTTCTCCGGCATCCAGGCAGCGCCATAAGAGCCGGTGGCGTGAATATGGTGAAACGGAAATCCGTTTTCCTGTTCCATGGCAAACAGTTGCGCTGTCATCTCGTTCATTACCTTTGCGCCCTGGCTGCCGAAGGTGGAAACCACCAGTTTCTCCTCTCCCAGCCCCAACTCTTTCCGGGCTTGGCTGCGTTTTAACGCCCAGAAATCCCGGCGTACCGGCATTCCCACCACCTGCACCCGTTCCGGGTGCTTGTAGTAGGCTGCGCTTTCCGCAAAGGCTACCAGCACCTGGTCTGCTTTATTGGCTGCCAGTTTGGTGGTCACACCGGGAACAGCGTTGCTTTCGTGAACGCAGGTGGGGATCTTCATTTGCTGCGCTGCATACAGCGCCGGGAAGCTGGCATAGCCGCCGGTACCCACCACCACATCCGGCTGAAACTCCCGGAAAATCTTCTTGCATTCCTTCACCGCTCCCAATACGCAGGAAACGGCGTGGATATTCTGTTTCAGCCCCTTGATGCTCATCTTTCGGCTCAGGCCGGAGGCCGGTAAGCATTTCAGCTCATATCCGGCTTTGGGCACCAGGGTTTCTTCCATCTTTCCAGTTGCACCGATGAAAAGGATGCGACTGTCCGGATGGCGTTCTTTTAAAATATCTGCAATGGCAATGGCCGGATTGATGTGTCCGCCGGTACCGCCGCAGGTAAAAATCACATTCATTGGAGTTCCTCCTGTTGCTTTGGTTGGTTTCTATATCGTGAAATACTCAAGATGAGTCCCATTTCTCCCAAGTTGACTGCCAGTGCCGTTCCCCCATAGGAGAAAAAGGGCAAGGCGATGCCCGTCGAAGGCAAAAGATTGGTGACCACGCCTAAATTCAGGATAGTCTGCACGGCGATCAAAGTTGTCAGTCCCGCCCCAAGTACGGTGGAGAAACGATCCCGTGCCCGCAGGGCGATCCAATAGCCCCGAGCGATGGTAAGTGCAAACAGGGCAATGATCAGCACCGCCCCCACAAGGCCCAATTCTTCGCAAATAATGGCAAAGATGTAGTCGTTATACTGAAAAGGTAGATAAAGATATTTTTGCTTGGATTTTCCGAATCCCAAGCCAAACAGCCCTCCAGAGCCGATGGCGTATAAAGACTGTAAGATTTGATACCCAGTGTCCCCCGGGTCTTGTTCCGGGTGGAGCCAGGCCGTCACCCGGTCACCGGCGTAGCCCATGAAGCTGATATAGATCAGCACAAACGCCGCAGCAGCGGCAGCGCCCGCTGCCAGCCACTTGGGGCTGGTTCCGGCCACAAACATCATCACTACGCCCACCATGCCCATAAGCATAATGGCGGACAGGTGTTTTTCCAATGCCAGCGGCACCAGAAGGCCCAGCATGGCAAAGCCAAATCCCAAAACACCATAACGAAAGTTTCTGGCATTTTCTCCGTATTTTTTCGTCAGTCGGGCCAGCAGCAGGATCATGGAGAATTTGGCGATCTCCGAGGGCTGAAACTGGATACCGCCGATATTGATCCATCTTTTTGCGCCATTGACTGACTGTCCAATGACCAGCACGCTTAAAAGCAGCAAAATGCTGACACCGTAAACGCCCCAGGAAAGCCTTTCCCAGGCTTTTACCGGGATACGGCTGAAAAAATACATGGCTACCAAGCCAATCATAGCACAAACAGCTTGCTTTTGCAAATATTTCGTGGAACTGGTATATCCGGTATCATATTCACTTTGGGCGTAGCTTGCTGAATACAGCATCAGCAGTCCTACGCCCAAAAGTAACAGCACCAACACCAAAAACGGGATATCTACACTTGGCTGCCTTCTCTGACGAGAAGGCAGGTCCTCTTTGGCATGAAGAAGCGATCTCTTCCCTGCCATATAGACTCCTTTCGGTTACATTCTCCCGGCAACACCAAACCAGGCCAGCACGCACATGGCGGCAGACACCAGAGAGAACACGATGACGATCTTCACTTCTTTCCAGCCACACATTTCAAAATGGTGGTGGATGGGAGACATTTTAAACAGCCGCTTGCCGTGGGTCAGTTTGAAATAACTCACCTGCAAGATCACAGACAAAGTCTCCACAATATACACGATGCCAACCAGCACCAAAACCAGAGGCATGTCCAGGGCAAAGGCCAATCCACAGACGATGCCACCCAAGAACAGAGACCCGGTATCGCCCATAAACACCTTTGCCGGATGCCAGTTGTAGAACAGGTAAGCGATCAGTCCACCCACCAGGCAGCCGGGCAGCAGTGCCAGATCAAACTTTTCCGTCGCAATCGCCACGGCAGTAAAAAATACCATCACAGGAATTGTCACGCTGGCACACAAGCCATCCACACCATCGGTCAGATTCACCGCATTGACACAGCCCACCATGACAAACATGGAGAAGAAAATATAAACGATGGGGTTGAGGTAAAAGGTTTTGTTGACAAAAGGAATGTAAATATCGCAGGTCAGGATCCCCTGCATATAAAGCATATACAGATACACCGCAGACACTGCCATTTGCAGCAATGCTTTTTGAATGGCAGTAAGGCCTAAGTTGCGCTTATACTTCAGCTTAAAAAAGTCGTCCAGAAATCCCACCAAGCCAAAGCACAGTCCCAGCGCCATGGTATACAGGGGCGTATAGTCCGTCATGACCCCAATATTGAACAGCAGGCAGATCAGTGTTCCCAAAATGAACATGATACCGCCCATCATCGGCGTTCCGGCTTTGCTGTTGTGCCAGGTAGGGCCAACCTCCCGGATGGATTGTCCGGCCTTCAACGCCCGCAGGACAGGCAGCAGCAAATAGCCGATACCCCCCGTTAGAATACAGGCCAATGCGCCTGTGATGATCACCTTTAACATGTATATGCCTCCACTTTTCTCTCTATTATTCGCTCAAGAATTTCTCCAGCACCAATTCCATGTGCATTCCGTGGCTGCCCTTAAACAGCAGCACATCTCCGGGTGCACAGATCTCTTTCAATTTCTGTGCCATGGCATCCCGGCTGTGGAAAGAAAGACTATTCTCTACTTTCATGCCAGCTTCCCGGCTTCCCTGTACCACCAGCTCCCCATTCTGTCCAAAGCTCAGCAGGATGTCTGCATATTGGGCAGCCTGTTTTCCCACATTGCGGTGGGCTTCCCTGGTACAATCGCCCAATTCCAGCATATCGCCCAACACTGCAATTCGGCGGCCTTTCCGATTTCCCAGCACCTTCAGTGCCGCTTCCATGGACTCCGGACCTGCGTTATAGCAGTCTTTGATGATGGTGTAACCCTTGGTCTCAAAAATTTCCTGTCGTCCTGCCATATTGGAAAAACGACCGAGCCGGTCAGCCATCCGCTCCGGGGAAACGCCCATGGCAAGTCCCACAGCGATTGCTGCCAACGCATCGGACACATAGTGCTCCCCTTCCAGGGGCAGCATCACAGGAAAAGATATTTCCCCTGCTCGCACCGTAAAACGCAAGCCGTTATCTTTTTGCTCCACCTGCTCTGCCAAGATCTGGCATTCCGAATTTTCTCTGCCAAAATAGGTTACAGCCTGTCCGATTTTTTGCCGGCTGCCCCACAGGTAGGGATCATCTCCAAACAGGCAAACCTGCGCCTCTGCTGTCATCCCGTCCAGAATCTCCAGTTTTGCCTGCAAAATTCCCTGACGAGAGCCAAGATTTTCCATGTGCATGGTGCCGATATTGGTGATGACGCCCATATCAGGTCTGGCGATGTGGGACAGATAGGAAATCTCCCCCAAGTGACTCATGCCCATTTCCAACACGCCCACCTGGGTATCTTCGTCCATCCCCAAAATGGTCATGGGCAAGCCCAGATCGTTATTAAAATTGGCAGGGGTCTTACTGACAATATAGTCCCCTTCCAGCACGGCGGCGATCATTTCCTTGGTGGTACTTTTACCCACAGAGCCGGTGACACCTACGATCTTCAGACCCATCTGCTGCCGCAACCCGGCAGCAATTTTCCCCAAAGCCAGACGAGGATCATCCACCACGATAGCAGGATAGTCCCCAAGAAGCTTGGATGTCAGCACCGCAGCTGTTCCCTTTTGGAAGGCCGTGTCCACAAAGTCATTGCCGTCACGCACGCCCACCAATGCCACAAACAGCTGTCCGGGGGCAAGGGTGCGTGTATCATTGCTCGCACCGGAAAATGGGATATTTTCATACTTTTCTTCCACATGACCGCCACACCAATGGGCGGCCTGTGCTAATGTGATGGTTGCCACTTATTTTTCCTCCAAATACTGCGCCACGATTTCCCGTTCGTCCATGTGATATTTCACACCCATCACTTCCTGATAGGTCTCGTGACCCTTGCCTGCCAGAACGATTATATCATCCTTTTTAGCGATATTTATGGCGTAATGGATCGCCTCCACACGATTTTCAATGGCAATATAATTTTCGGCATTTCCAAGCCCAGCCAGAATATCATCGATGATCGCACCTGGCTTTTCTGTTCTGGGATTGTCGGAGGTAATGACCGCCAAATCTGCCAGCCGAACGCCAATTTCGCCCATAATGGGCCGTTTTGTTCTGTCCCGATCACCGCCGCAGCCGAAAACTGCGATCAGTCTGCCCTTGCAGAAGCCACGAACCGCAGAGAGCACATTTTCCAATCCATCAGGGGTATGGGCATAGTCAATAAGAACTGTGAAATCCTTGCCTAGAGTGGGTACGACTTCCACCCGTCCCTTGACCCCCTGCACTTTTTCCAGTGCTTTTGCCGCATCTTCCAGAGAGATTCCCAATTGCAAAGCGATACCCAGCACCGTCAGCACATTGTAAACCGTAAATTTTCCGGGGATCGGAACGGAGATTTTTGCGCTTTCCTCTCCAAAGATCGCCGTAAAATGCAATCCCTCTCCGCTAAATACAATGTTTTCTGCCCTCAAATCCCCACAGCCATCCACTGCGGTGGTCAAAACAGGAATGTGTTTCCCTGCAACCATCCGCTGCCCCCAGGGGGAGTCGCCGTTGACCACGGCCCTGTCACAACGGGCAAACAACTCCGCTTTGGTCAGGCCATAGTTTTCCATGGTTTTGTGAAAATCCAGATGATCCTCTGTCAGGTTGGTAAAAGCCGCCACAGCAAAGTGGATCCCCTCCACCCGATGCAGGGCGATGGCATGGCTGGAAACCTCCATGACCACATATTGACAGCCTGCATCTGCCATTTGTGCAAAAAGCTGTTGCAGCTGGATACTTTCCGGTGTAGTGCGGTCAGTAGCTAAAACCAGATCACCAATGTGGTTTTCCATGGTGCCGATGAGTCCCACCTTCGCCCCTTTGCACTTTTCCAGCACCTGCTTCAAAAGCCAGGTCACAGAAGTTTTGCCGTTGGTTCCGGTGACGCCGATCATGGTCATGGCATCGGCGGGGTGCCCATAATAGTTGGCTCCAATGCGTGCCAGTGCCAGTCGATCATCGTCCACCAGCACATAGGGCACATCTATTTCCGGCTTTTTCGCCGTGACTACCACTGCCGCCCCTTTTTCCAGTGCCGCAGGGATGTATCTGTTTCCGTCAAATGCAAAGCCGCTGAGTGCCACAAACAGGCTTCCGGCAGCCATATCCTTCCGGGTATCGCTGGTAACGGCAGGAATATCCATTTCCATATTTGCCGTTGTCTCCAGCACATTGACATTTTTCAACAACGCTCTCAGTTTCATATCCTAATCCCCCACTAATCTCGGATATCCATATCCGCAAATGTCAAAGTAATGGTGGTACCGGCGGCGATTTCTGTTCCTGCCGCTATCGATTGACCGGTGACTTTCACCTTTGTGTCCACCGATGGATTGCCTGCCACCAGAATGTACAGTCCCAATTTTCCGGCGGCATCGCTGGCCTGCTGCCGGGTCATGCCTGAAAAGTCCGGCACTTTTACCATCCGTTCCTGGGTCGTCGCCCCATAATAGAGCAGCACCTGGCTTCCTGCAGGCACACTCTGGCCTGCTGCCGGGATCTGCCCGGTCACTTTTTCCTCTTTACCGATGCTCTGGGCGGTCAAATTCAACGCTTTTAAAGCAGCTGCCGCTTCTTTTGCAGTCAGCCCCGTCAGATCCGGCATGGTCACCGCCTGTCCTGCCAGATCACTTTGCGTATAATTCCGCTCCACGCCCAAATAGGGCAGGATATCCGACATCACCGCCCCCACGGTGGGAGCCGCCATCACGCCGCCGGAAATATAGATCCCTGTGCTCCGGGAGGGCGTATCCAGCGCCACCAGTACAATATACTCCGGATCGTTCATGGGTGCAACCCCCACGAAGGAAACAATTTTATCCAAAGTTGGCTGACCGTTTTTGTCCAGCACATCGATCTTTTCGCTTGTTCCTGTCTTTCCTCCGATGGAAAATCCGGCAACAGCTGCGTTTTTTGCCGTTCCCTCTGTGACCACCGACTCCATCAGCCCACGCATGGTCTTCGAGGTTTCTTCCGAGATCACCTGCCGTACCACAGTCGGCTCCTGTTTAAGCACGGTCTTTCCGTCAGCGTCTATGACCTCAGACACGATATATGGTTCCATCAAATAGCCGCCGTTGACCACTGCGGAGATGGCACGCACCAGCTGAATGGGTGTCAGTTTAAAAGTCTGACCGAAAGATCCGGATGTTAGGGATGCCGTTCCCCATTTCTGAGTGTCCGTGACCAGTGCTTTGTCAAAAAACACGCCTTTGCTTTCCCCGGATAGATCAAAACCTGTCTTTTCCAAAATTCCAAAGCTTTTGACATACTCATAAAACCGTTCGCCGCCTAATTGCAAGGCAATGTTGGCAAAGGCGATATTACAGGAATTTTGAAGCGCCTGGGCAGTGGTCTGGCTGCCGTGTCCTGCTGAGCGCCAGCAGTGCAGCAGCTGAGCACGCCCCGGAATGTGGGCAGATCCCCCACAGGAAAAATGATTTTGCAGTGTGATGGCACCGCTATCCAACGCTGCTGCCATGGTCAGCACTTTGAAGGTTGAACCCGGCTCATAGCCATCGGAGATCACCCGATTGCGCCACTGTTTCAGCCTTGCACTTTGCAGGGCATCTTTATAAGCCTGCATAGCATTTGTATAAGCTTCACTTTCCTTGGGCAGCAGCTGGGCAGCCAGGCGAAGGTTTTCAATCTGCTGTGCCTGATCAGCATCGTATATTTCCAGATAATCGTTGGGATCGTAGCTGCCCAGGGTCGCCATAGCCAATACTTCCCCGGTCTTCACATTCATCACAATGCCAAACGCACCGTTTTGCACATCATATTTGGCGATGGCCTCCTCCATTCGCTTTTCAAGGCAGGCCTGCACTGTCGCATCCAGCGTCAGCACCACATCACAGCCGGGGACGGACTGAACATATTTTTCATAAGAAAAGGGCATATCCATTTCGTTATTGCCCTTGGTGGTAATGACCTTTCCGGCTGTCCCTGCCAGGAAACTGTTGTAGGCCGCCTCAATTCCCTCTGAGCCCGTGTTGGAAGCATTGGTAAACCCAATGACCTGCGCCGCCAGAGCGCCCTGGGGATAATATCGCTGGCTGTTTGGCTCCAAATGAATGCCGGATATTTCGTTTTCATTGATATAGCGGCGGATCTGCTCTGCGGTCTGCAAGTCGATCCTTGCAGCAATTTGCTTATAGCGCATTTTGGTATCCGCTGCCTGCTGTGCGATCCATTCCGGCTCTAAATTCAGTATTTCCCCAAGGGTACGAGATATTTCGCCAATATCTTCCTTGGCCTGTTTCAGTTCATGGGGATCTAAGTACACATTTTCCACACTGACACTGCAAGCAAGCACATTCATATTTGCATCGTATATCGTGCCCCGATCAGCAGTCACCGTGGTAGTACGGGTCTGGTTTCGCAGTGCCAGATTGGAGTAATAGTCATATTGCAGCACCATCAGCTGATACAGCCGCAAACTGATGGGCACAAAAGCCAAAAACGCCAATGCCGCCATCGCCGCGATGATCCGCTTGTGATGACCGGAATTGACACGAACTCTTTCATATTGCTTTCCTGCTTTGGATGATTTTGCCACCGGGCAGCCCTCCTTAAGATGGTGCAAAATGGGCAGCAAGGGAATCCCTTACTGCCCATTGCAGCTACTATCTTAATTGTATGGGCCAGGACGGTAATTATGCAAAAATTCCTGTCAAAAAGGTGGTCACCGTGTCCCAGAAGCTCATGTGGGTCTGCTCCTGCACAGGCTTCTGCACGGAAACGGACACCCGTTCCATCTCTTCTGCCGGCACCATACCGGCATCCAGTGCGATATCCCGAATTTCATCCAGGTCATAGCCATTTTGATAGACCTGCTCCAACTGGGCGTTTTCCTGCTCCAGCTGCTGCACATATTCGCTCATCTGATTTCTCTGGTGCAGGCTCTGCTGATACTGCACCAAGCCAGCCACCATTGCGATCAGCACGATAACCGACAACAGAATACCAGCCAGGGCCACAGGATCCACGGCGATCACCTTACGCTCCGCCCGACGGCGGCTATATACAGGTGCAGCATTATTTTCCACTGTATGCCGCTGCAGTTTCCGAGCCGCAGTGCCATCCACACTATATTGTACATACCGAACATCAGCTTGCAGTGCCATGGTTCCTACTCCCTTTCTATATTTTTTCACAAACACGCAGCTTTGCGCTCCGTGCTCTGGGATTGATCTGCAATTCTTCTTCCCCGGAGACGATGGGTTTGCGGCTGACCAGCTTTACCTGAGGCTTCTTTCCACAAACGCATACAGGGAAATTGGGTGGGCAGGTGCAGCCCTTGGCTGCCTCTGCCATAGCTTGTTTTACAATACGATCTTCCAGTGAATGGAAGGTTATGATCGCCAGCCGACCACCGGGATTCAATGCCGGAATGGCATCCACCATCACTTTTTCCACAGAGCCAAGCTCGTCGTTGACGGCGATGCGAATGGCCTGGAAACTACGCTTGGCCGGGTGCTGCTTCTCACGAAGCGCAGCTGCCGGCATTGCCGAGCGGATCACATCCACCAGCTCCAGCGTGGTCTCGATGGGTCTTTCTTCTCTGCGGCGGCAGATGGCTGCGGCGATTTGAGGTGCATAACGCTCTTCGCCGTAAGTGTAGAGGATGCGTTTGAGCTCTTCCTGAGACCAGGTGTTGACCACCGTATGGGCAGTCAATGCATCCTCGTTATTCATTCTCATATCCAAAGGGGCATCTGCCATGTAGGAAAAGCCTCTGGCTCCGTCATCCAGCTGGGGGGAAGAAACGCCCAGATCCAGCAGAATTCCGTCTACACCCTCAATGTTCAGGTCTTTTAAAACCTGTTTGATCTCGCAAAAGTTGGAGTGAACCAGCGTTACCCGGTCACCAAAAGGAGCAAGTCGCTCCCCTGCGGCTTTCAATGCCACAGGATCCCGATCGATACCGATGAGCCGTCCGGTGGTCAGCTTTGCCGCAATGCGACTGGAATGACCGGCACCGCCCAGGGTACCGTCCACATAAATGCCGTCCGGCTTAATATCCAGCGCTTCAATGCATTCTTCCAGCAGAACAGAAACATGATGAAATTCGCTCATAGTCCGATCGCCTCCAAAGAAGCCAGCAGCTTTTCGGGGGTCAAGTTCTCCATCTCGAAGGATTCAAACTCGGCTGCGTCCCAGATCTCTGCCTGGCCTGCCCGACCAACGATCACCACATCCTTGGAAATTCCGGCGTAGGTCATCAGGTTTTGGGTCAGGGAGAAGCGGTTCTGCTTATCGGGGTTGCATTCGGTGGCATTGATGAAAATCAAGCTGGCAGGGCCGGAGCGCTGTGCCAAGGGTAGCTGATTGTACTTTTCGTTCATCTCAGCCCAACTGGCAGCAGGGTAAACGGCGAGGCATCTGTGACCGCAGTTGACACCCAAGGTGGCATAGAATTCTCCACCAAGCTCTTCACGCAACTTGGCAGGAACGAACAGACGGTTCTTATCGTCCATTTTCGCCGGGTATTTGCCGATCATCTTGCCTCACCTCCTCCATTTCGCTCCACTTTACATCCATTTTGCTCCACGTAACAACAGTATAACAACACTTTCGCTAAAAATCAATCTTTTTTTGCATAAAAACTAAAAAATTTTCATAAAAGTAGGCAAACTCCGAATATTTGAACAGATGTTCAGAAATATAGCCGTATCTTTTCATCCTCCACTCCGGCGGTGACCCTTGGCGGCACAGTATCCGCTTGCAGCAGAAGTTCTGCCAGAGGCGCTTCCAATCTTTCCTGTACCAAGTGCCGCAATTGTCGTGCTCCCCCCTGCACTTTGCAGGCCGCCGCCAAATTGGTCGCCAATTCTGATGGCAATTCCAGTTCTACCCCAATGTTTTGGGCACGCTTATGCAGGGCATCCAATTCCTTTTGTGCGATTTTTTCCATAACAGCCGTCTCCAGCGGACGGAAGTGGACGATCTTATCCAATCGCCCTAAGAATTCCGGAGACAGCGCCTGCTTCAGCTCGCCGTCAGTCTGCCCTGCCCGTCCGGCAGGGCAAAATCCAAAGCCATCACTTTGGCGGTGACCACCAATATTGGAAGTCATCACCACGATCACATTTTTAAAGCTGACACGGCGTCCCGTAGAGTCTGTCAGCACCCCTTCTTCCATGATCTGCAACAGAATGCCTATTACATCCCGATGGGCTTTTTCCAGCTCATCGAACAATACAAGACAATAAGGCCGTCGTCGGACAGCTTCCGTCAGTTTGCCCCCTTCTTCGTAACCCACATAGCCCGGAGGCGCACCGATCAACCGGGATACCGCCTGTTTTTCCACATATTCCGTCATATCCAGGCGGATCAGTGCCTGTTTGCTGCCATACATCTCTTCTGCCAGGACTCTGCAAAGCTCTGTTTTACCAACGCCCGTAGGCCCTGCAAACAGCAGGCAGGCCACCGGGCGATTTTCATCTCGAATGCCGCTGAACCCTCGGCGCACGGCCTCTGCCACCGCCGACACCGCCTGTTCCTGACCGATGACCTGTCGGTTCAAAACTTCCTCCAATTTCAGCAGATGCTGCCGCTCATCAGCGGTGAGTCTCCCCACCGGAATGCCCGTTCGGTCTGCAACCGCCCAGGCAATATCCTCCGCTGTAACGCAGTGGCTCTTTCCGCTCATGTGAACAATGGACTGCATTTTATCCCGCAGCAAGGCCGCTTTTTCAAATTCTTTTTCCCGTACCGCCTCATGGAGCGCCTGCTCCAGTTCCTTTCGTGGGGTCGCCCCGTTCCGATTTTGCTCCCACAGCCGCACCCGGGCTGCGCCCTCGTCCAGCAGGTCGATGGCTTTATCCGGCAGATACAGATCCGGCAGATACCGCACCGACAGTCGCACGGCCTCCTGCAACGCATCTTCCCCGATTCGGGTGTGATGGTGCATTTCCATCCCCGGTTTCAATGCCCGCAAAATTGCCAGCGTATTCTCCCGACTGGGTTCTTCCACCATCACAGGCCGAAAGCGCCGCTCTAACGCCGCATCTTTTTCAATATGTTTGCGGTATTCAGACAGGGTGGTAGCGCCCAGGATTTGCAATTCTCCCCGACCCAGAGCCGGTTTGAAGATGTTTGCCGCATCGATAGCCCCCTCTGCTGCCCCTGCCCCGACGATGGTATGCATTTCATCCACAAAAAGGATCACATCACCACTGCGTTTGATCTCCGCCAAAACATCTCGCAGCCGCTCTTCAAATTCGCCCCGGTATTTCGTTCCGGCCACCAAATTTGCCATATTCAGGCTGATCAGCCGTTTTTCTTTCAACTGAGGCGGCACATCTCCCAGTGCCATTCGTTGTGCCAGCCCTTCGGCAATGGCCGTCTTGCCCACCCCCGGCTCTCCCACCAGCGCAGGATTGTTCTTATTCTTCCGGCTCAAGATCCCGATGACGGTATCGATCTCCTTATCCCTGCCGATGACCGGCTCCATCGCTGCCGCCTTTGCCACCAGATCCTCGCTGAACTGCTCTAATAATTTCGTGCTAAACCCCTCCCTTTTTCGCTTGACCGGCTCCCGATAACCCAACATTTTATATTCCACTGCCTGAGAAAAAATAGCCCCCGGATCTGCCCCGCAAAAGCGCAGCAAGGCCACCGCTGTAGAGTGTTCCGCGCGCACCAGCGCCAGCAGGATATGCTCCGGGAAAATTTCCTTTTCTCCGCTGCTACTGGCTTCCAGTGCCGCATAAGACAGGACACTCTGTGCCTCTTTCGACAATCCCTGCCGCAGAGGCAGATCCTTGTGCCCCTGTCCAAAATACAGCACCGTCAAATCTCTCAGTAAGGCTTCCGACACGCCGAAGGATCGGATCAGCCTGCCTTCCCAGCTGTCCAGCGCCGTCAGCGCCAGCAGTAAATGCGCCGTACCCACATAGCTGTGCCCCAATTCCCTGGCTCGGGCAGCAGCATCCAATATCAAATTAGCGGCATCTTGCCTGTATCCCATGGTGATCCCTCCCATTGCCGGAAATTTTCCCCTGCCTTCGAAAAAAATATACGGAAAAAACGCAAAATAGGAATTGCATTTTCCGAAATCCATGTTAGAATAGGGTTAGCCATCGCCTTATTGGGGATGAGAAACACATAATGGGAGGAACATAATCATGGCTTACAAGATCACTGATGCTTGCGTCAAGTGCGGCTCCTGCGCCGACAACTGCCCTGTCGAAGCTATCTCCGAGGGCGACGACCAGTATGTCATCGATGCTGATGTCTGCGTCAGCTGCGGCTCCTGCGCCGACAACTGCCCTGTCGAAGCAATCGAAGAAGGCTGATTCTAGTCGAATCCGCTATTGGCCTGTGCATCCGGTTCGGCTGCACAGGCCGATTTTATACCAGGAGGTTTCCTATGGAGCAACTGCATAACGGCTTCACCCTGGATACCGCCGGGGATGCCTTCCCCTTAAGCACCGACTCCATGCTGTTAGGCGACTTTGCTCGTCTTCCAAGAAACGCCGATGTGCTGGATCTTGGCTCCGGCAGCGGCACTTTGGGGCTACTGCTGTGCGGCAAGGATGAAAACTGCACCGTCACCGGCGTGGAGATCGATGGCAAGGCCCACACGATTGCCCTGGAAAACATTGATCGCAACCACTTAAGCTCCCGATTATCCAGTATATGCGCCGACCTGCGCACGGTTGCGCTGCCAGCAGGTCACTTTCATGTGTGCGTTTCCAACCCTCCTTATTTTTCCGGAGGTCCGGCAAGCAAGCTTCATTCTGCCGCCCGGCGGGAGGATCACTGTTCCACCGAGGAACTATTCCGCGCAGCGGCAAAAGCCCTGCGCTACGGCGGTGATTTTTTTCTTATCCATCGCCCGGAGAAATTAGCCCAGCTTTGTGCCTGTGGCAGTCAAAATGGGCTGGAGCCCAAGCACCTTCGTCTGGTGCGCCACAGAGAAAACGGCCCTATCAGTCTGATCCTCCTGCAATGCCGCAAAGGAGGCAAACCGGGGCTAAAAATCGACGAACTATATTTATTTGACTCTAACGGTGCGCCTTCTGCGCAATACCGATCCATATACCATCTTCAGGAGGATTAACATGGCCGGAATGCTTTATCTCGTCCCCACTCCCATCGGCAATTTGGGAGACATCTCCATCCGCTGTCGGGAGACATTGGAAAATGCGGACTTCATTGCCGCCGAGGATACCCGTGTTTCTTTAAAGCTTTTAAATCATCTGGGCATTAAAAAAAGCCTTGTCAGCTACTATGAGCATAACAAAGCTTTTAAAGGCGATGTGATTTTGCAGCGGATTTTGGCAGGTGAAACCTGCGCCCTGGTTTCCGATGCCGGCAGTCCTGCCATTTCTGACCCCGGCGAAGATTTGGTGAAACTTTGCGCCGCCCACGGTATCACCGTCTGTGCCATCCCCGGCCCTTGTGCCGTCATCACAGCACTGAGCATTTCCGGTCAGGCCACAGGAAGATTCTGCTTTGAAGGCTTTCTGTCTACGGCAAAGAAAAGCCGCCGGGAACATTTGGAAAGCCTGAAAACCGAACAACGCACCATGATCTTCTACGAAGCCCCCCACAAGTTGGTGGCTACTTTAGAAGATATGCAGGAAGCTTTCGGCAGTGATCGCTCCATCAGCCTTTGTCGTGAGCTGACCAAGCTCCACGAGGAAGTGTACCGCACCACCCTTGGCGAAGCCATTGCCCACTACAACGACAATCCCCCAAAAGGAGAATTTGTTCTGGTGGTGGCCGGTGCTGAACCGGTGATTGAAGAAAAACCCACTGCCACCGATGCCGCCGCACGGGTACGACAGCTGATGGAAGAAGGCCTTTCCCGGAAAGATGCCATCAAGCAGACCGCAAAAGAATTAGATTTGCCGAAAAATGTAGTCTACGATGCGGCCTTGAGCGAGTAATATCATTTCATATTTTAAGGGGCGTGCTACCTTCGACCGGTAGCACGCCCCTTTTCCCATGTTTTTTAGAGTTTCTCCATCAACAGCCAGTAAAGCTGTGCATTGCGTTCCTCCGCCCAGGCATATTCCTCCAGATAACTGCCGGAATACTTTTTCCTTGCCTGTTGATCTCCGGCTAGAATCCGATAAAGATCGCAATCCACTTGATCGACTTTTAGATATCTGCGATTTTCAGATGTAGCTAAAACATCCCCGATCCCGGCGGTTTCCAAGGCATCCGTTAATCGCTTCCATGTCATACGATAAAGGGACTGAGTATTGGAATCTGCTGGCCGCTCCGGCCACAGGCAGGCGATCGCCTCTCCCATCGTAAATCCCCGTTCCCCCCGATCCACCAGCAGTGCCAGCATTTCCCGCAGTTTCGCCCCGGCAATATATAGCGGCGATCCATTCACCGTTATACTCAGCGAAGGAATGGTTTGGATCACTACCCGATTAGATGGCAACGCTTTATAAATGCACTTGTTCAGCTCCTTTCGAATATCCGCTGCACTGTATGGCTTCATCAGATACCCAGTTGCGTCCACCTTCCAAGCGTCCAGTGCGTATTGGCTAAAAGCCGTCACAAAAACAATGCGAATATCACAGTTAAACCTTTTCAATTTTTGAGCCAGTTCCAGTCCATGGATCCCCGGCATCTCCATATCCAAAAAAGCAACATCCACCACATTATCCTTGGCAAAAGCCAGCGCCTCTTCTCCGTTTTGAAAGGTATGCAGCGTATCAATATCCGGGAAATTTGCAACAGTCAACCAAAAATTATCAATGGCCGGCTTTTCATCGTCCACATAGATTATATGCATTGGTCATTCTCCTTTGGTATGGTAATGGTCACAGTCGTTCCCTCGCCCACCGCGCTTGTAATATCCAGTTCGCCGCCCATCAAATGCTGCAAGCGGAAACGGATATTACGCAGTCCCACAGATTGCTCTTTATCCAATTCTTTCATATCAAATCCGACGCCATCGTCTTCCACCGTTATGACGATGGTCTTTTCCTTTTCACGGGTACGCAAAACAATGGTCCCGTTGGTCACTTTTTTCCCGATACCATGTTTGATCGCATTTTCCACCACTGGCTGCAAGATCAGCGGCGGAAGTTCAAAACGCTCTGTCTCGATATCCGTATAAAAACTGATCTTGTCGCCAAACCGCACTTGCTCCAGCACCACATAGTCTTCCAAATGTTGCAACTCCGTTGAAAATGAAACATTTTTATCATTTTCCATAATATCAATATTATTACGCAAATATCGGGCAAAGCGAACCACGGTGTCGTCAGCCTTTTCTGGGTCATATTTGCACATTCCGCTGATGGCATTAAGGATGTTGAACACAAAATGGGAGCGGATTTGGCTCATCATCACGGTCGTGCGACTCAATGTCAGCTGTGTTTCCATTTCTCTCATCTCGTTTTTCCGCTCGGTGAAACCGATTAGCAGCCGAATACCTTCCAAAAGCGAAAAGCACAAAATTGCACTCAGTGTAAAGAGCATACTGTACGCTGTGCTGCCCAAATAATAGAGCATCAAATCGATAAGCGCTCCAGCACCCAGCAGCCAGGAGTAGTTTCTTCCAAAAAAAGTTCTTTTTCGCTCATTGCGAAACCAGTCCATTGTTCCGCTGATTCCCAGCACGACTGCGCTGAGGATGATGGTAACATGTGTTAGGCGAAGCATTTGACGCAAATCCAGCACGCCCGTTATCTGCAAGATCAACTGTGCCGCATAAATCAGGCAATAGATCACCGATACAACGCTAATGGCCTTTTGTGCCTTTTTATTTTCACCGGTTTCTGCACAATTGAGCATTGAAAGCGCCACCATCATCAGCGAAGTAACAGACAGCGTAAAAACCAGCACCGTTTGATCTTTCAGCAGCAGATAGGCAAATCGCCCGTAAGTAAACCGCCATATTCCGGCGAACAGGGACAGCAATCCAACCGCATACAGCTGTAACACGCCGGAATGCTTGATGCTGAAATAAACTGCAATACCCAGCAGAAACAATCCTGTCAACACCACACACAAGCTCAAAAACAGCTCCGGCAGTGCTTTATAGAAATTGGCTTCATAGATTGCCAGTGCTGAACCTATGAAAAAATCAACTTTCTCCTCCTGATAATCGCTATACAGCGGATACAGTTCTACCCGAACTGTTTTTCCGGCATCCCCCTGTTCAAGAGGGATCATGGCCCATACGCCACCGGAAGTACGAAATGCTTCTCCGTTTTCTGTCACACTGTAAACACATTTTTCATCGATATACACCGCAATATTGTGGTGATTGATATAAAAAGCCAGTGTATCGTCATGGCCTATGTTTTTCAGTGCAAACTGGTATTCATTGATAACACCGGTCGGTGCATCTTCGCAGGGAAGCTGTTTTTGGATTGGATTTTCCACCTGTATATAAGACCCGTCTTCTCCGACCTTATTCACCAGATTATGTGCCCCGGCAGCCACAACAAGTGTCACGCTCAATAGCACTGCAATGATCGCAAAAAGCAGACGCTTTATCTTTTCAACATCAACCCAAACCTGTCTGTTCATTTTCTCATCCCCGGCCTTTACCCAGTATTCTTCACTTCATTATATCACAGAAATCGCAACAGGTATATCCCCTTTTTGAATAAGAAACAAGGGTCATCTATGCCATTTGATGACCCTTGCATTTTACGCTTTCATGGGCAAAGTGTTTTCCCACTGTCCCATCACAGCCTCGATTCTTTCGTAGTATCCTTTTTCAAAGAAAAGGCATTTGGCAAGATCTGTTCCCAGTTTATCCCCAGTCAGGGTCAGGGCGATGGCACGGCAACCACCGGCACAGTATTTCCAGTATTTGCATTCCCGGCATTTCTGATTGGCCTGTGCCAACTGGCCGACGGTGGTACACACCTCCATCAAGTATCTACCGCATTGCAGCAACGGCTGGAGTCCTCCCTGCTTCACATTGCCAAGAAAATCTTTTTTCTCTTCATAATAGCCGGACATCTGCATACAGGGAAACACATTTCCATTGGCCGCCACCGCGATCATGCCACGGTTGCCCGGGCAGACAGGTAAACTATCCCTGTATTCCCCTGCACCGCAGGCAACAGGCCGCATGAAATACCTTTTTGATTGGGGAAACAGGCACAGCATTTGCCAAATATCTACCCGCATATCGTGATCTTCTTCGATATAGGCTTTTGTAAAATCCAGCATGGAATCAAAATACTCTTCCAGTGCCAATGTGGCGCCGTTGGCATTTTGATTCCACCGAGGCGACTCGGTGGTGCGGATGATCCGCATTTCCTCCACACCCATCTCATCCAGCAGGCGTGCAGTTGGAAGCATGGATTGGATATTATAGCGGTGAACATTGGTCTGGACTTTTACACGGAAGCCCATTTCCACACATAGCCGGATAGCCCGCAGGGTATCTTTCTCTGCTCCCTGCCGATTTCGCAGCCAATCGTGGTGCCCCAGCCCATCAAAAGATATTTTCATCAGGGGCTTACAGCCCATATCTTTCATCTTCTGTAAGGCTTCCGCCGTAATATAGTGACCGTTGGTATTCAGTTCCTCCACAAACATATTCCGGCGGTAGATCCCCTGCAAAATATCGAAAAAATGTCTGTGGCACATTGGCTCTCCCCCGGTAATGGTGAAGGCGTTAATACCGCAGGCCTGCGCCTCATCCAGCAACTTTTCTGCTTCTTCCAAAGAAAACTCATTCATCAGGGGCGCATTGTCTTTGGCATTGAAACAATGCAGGCAGTTATAGTTGCATTTGCCGGTGATCATCCAGTTCATCGCCGGAAAATAGCGGTTGTCGCAGACCATATTCTGCCAGGGCTCCAGCTTTTCATCTCCGAAAACGCAGGGAACGATCAGTCCCCTACGCATCAGATTTTCCCCCATCCCCTCCGTTGGAAGATCCGTGTTGCCGTCGCAACGGGATAAAAACTCGTATTCTTCTTTTGTCAGCCGTTTGGCATCCCGAACACCTTTTATGTAATAGGCATAGGGGCTACGCCACCAGGAGCGCAGACCCACATTGGAATTTAATATGTAGTACACGATTCCACCACATCAGGTCTTGCTGCAATATCCTGTGCCGCCGTTAAACTCCAGATAACGGCAATTACCGCAGCGGCCAGGCCAGCCAGACATATTCCACCATGTTTTACGCAGGCTGATATTACTGGTGTTTCGCCACACTGTGATCTCAGCAGGTGTGCCGACATACTCTATACACTGAGCACTCTCATACTTACCGGTAAAGCACTCAGTGGCAGAGGTGACAACGGTGTGTCCACCAGCTGTTTTGCAACCGCCGCCGGCAACATCATCCAATTCGTCATCGGAAAGCTCGCCGATTGCAGGATGCAGCTGTTCAAAATAGCATTTTGCCTCATCGGCAGTCATTTCTATATGGAGGCTTTTTGCCAGTTCCAACAATTCTTCCGGATTTGCAGCGCCCTTTGCCTGCTGGATCTGTTCAGTCGAGAAATTACTCATATTGATCTCCTTGTATTATAGAGTAGTAGTTTTTAGTGTCCCTCTCCAAGGACGTGTGCTACACTGTAAGGGATGCTGTGGATCGGTATTGTTCTCCTACCGCAAGACG
>CAZJCA010000020.1:0-23636 GCA_964544505.1 uncultured Oscillospiraceae bacterium | reverse complement strand
GAGCACCGGATTGTGGTTCCGGGCGTTGTGGGTTCGAGTCCCATCACCCACCCCATAAAAAAGAGAGTAGCATTCGCTACTCTCTTTTTTATATGGGTATTTGTGGGTGATGGGACTCGAAAGGCGGATCAGAAAACATGCCGGTGGCATGTTTTCCCGCCGTGGGAGAGTCCCATGGGGCGCTAGCCCCATAACGAAACCGGGGGAGTAGCATTCGCTACTCTCTTTTTTTCATATATTGCTATGGGGCTTCGCCTCATAGCAATAACTGGAGTTCAAATCTCAACCCCAAATGGGCGAAATATCTTTTTATGTCTGATTTAAATTATCGCAGTCGGCATCATTGACGCACCTTGATATTTCCTCATCCGTCAAAAATCAAAGATTTTTGCCACCTTCCCCTCTGGGGAAGGCTTTGGGCGAAACCTGTCTGCGGACTGGTCTGGCAATGACAGGAAGGCAGTTCGGCAAGCTACCTATGGGGCAAGGATCTAGGTGTCTATTTGTCAGAAGTGCAAAAAGACAGGCATTGCTGCCTGCCTTTTTATATTATCTTCTTCTACGGGGTCTGGGCTGTTCATACTGGCGCAGGCAGGAAATATTGCTGTCGGACTCAGCCATGAACTTTTTCAGCTTTTCTTCAAAGATCTGATCGGCGGTCTTGGGGGCAGGGGGCGTGGCTGGGGCGGCAGGACGGCTCTGGCGAGGGCGGTCATTGCTCTGAAACTCACGCCGGGGGGTGGCATTTTGCCGAGGCTCCCGAGGTTGCAGACGCTTGATGGACAGTTTCAGCTTGCCCTCTTCATTTCCGACTACCATGACCTTCACATCCTGGCCTTCGGTCAGGTGCTGGCGGATATCGCTGACATAGGCGTTGGCTACCTCGGAGATATGTACCATTCCGGTCATATTCTCAGGCAGGGCGATAAATGCGCCAAAATTGGTGATGGTCTTTACTTTTCCTTCTAAAACGGCTCCGACGGTCAAATCCATAGGTTATTTTGATTCCTCCAAAAAATACATTAGTTGCCGGGGGTGAAAATTGCAGAGTCCGGGAAAGTCAATCCCAGCTCTTCCATAGCGATGCGGATGGCGCTTTCCAGTGTACCCAGATCATGAATGTTGTTTTCCAGCTGATTTTTGCCGGATTCCAGAGCCATGGCCTGAATGCGCATGGCCTCATATTGATTTTGCACCTGGTCGATGGAGCTATACAGCGCCACCAGTGCCACCACGGACAGGACGGCGGCGGCCAGAATGGCGGCTTTGGTGACGGGGCTGGTTTTTTTGAGCACCAGTTTCACCGGGCGTTTCTTTGCCATGGGCGGCACCTCCTGCTTTCGTAATAGTCCATACTATTGTAACCCATTTTTTCAAGATTGCCAACAGAAAATTGTAAATTTTTCGGGAAAATTCAAATATTTTTTTCGTCGGCCAGAAAAGAAGCCGCCATAGCAGGGAAAAGACCGGCCTGAGCAGCCGCCCGAAACTGATTTCCCAGAAAATTCCGCCCAGCAGAAGCCCCAGCGTATAGCCCGGACGGCAATCGCAGGCGCAGATCCCAAAACACAGATATCCCCAGCCCAGAAAGGCGGCGATGACAAAAAGACCGTCTGCCAGCCCGGTGCATTTTAGCCGCAGAGGACGCAAAAAGCCATAGATCAGTCCTAAAACCGCCCCGATCAGCAGCGCATAGAGAAAGTATTGGGCGGCTAAGCCGGGGGCGATCATCCGAACAGTCGGCGCAGACCGCCGGTGGGACGAGGTTCTTCATAGATCAGGGCGCAGATGTGCCCATCCACGGCGACCTGGCCCCCTTCCAGAGAAAGGTTTTTCAGTTGCAGCTGCTTGCCGTGGATCTGCAACTGCCCCAAATTGGTTTTCAGCACCACTGTGTTTTCATCAAAGCTGACGACCTCCGTTGCCCCGGTCATGGTGAAGGTCTTGCGCTCACTGAGACTTAATTTGTGGGGCATCATGCTACTTTCCTCGCCCATGTCTATCCCTCCTTGCTAAAAAAGCCTATGCCTTTTTCCTGCCGGTTATGCCGGGAAAGTTGACACAGGCCTTCTTTCGGGATAAAATAGGGATATCAAAAGGGGGTGAAGCCTGATGCAGCGATATATGGCCTGGCGGCGGTTGGACGGTGACAGCGGTCATGCCGTGGGGCGGCAACTGCTGAGCGCATTATATCATACCCATGTGGGGGGAGATTTGCCGGAAATTCTGGTGCAAAAGGGAGGAAAACCTTACTTTGCAGAGGGGAATTGGCATTTTTCCATTTCGCACAGCAAGAATCATGCCTTTTGTGCCCTGTGTTCCTGCCCGGTGGGGCTGGATGCGGAGGAGTTAAGCCGCCATGTCAACCCTGCTTTGGCGGAGAAAGTCCTTTCCCCCGGGGAGCGGCGGCAGTATGATGGAGCCACTGACAAAAACCGTGCCCTGTTGACCTTCTGGGTGATGAAGGAGGCCGCAGGAAAGTTGTCCGGCAGGGGCATTGGCTTTCATCCCAATGACACTAATTTTATGTTAACTGATAGCCGTGTTCAGGAGATCGACGGCGCATTGATAGCTATTTTTACCCAGGAGGACGAAGAAAATGCTTTTTGATACCCACGCCCACATGGATGACCGGGCTTTTGATGATGACCGCAGTGCTCTGCTGGCGGATTTTCCGGGGCAGGGGTTGGCACTGGTGATGAATCCGGCTTGCAGTCTGGACTCGTCCCGGCAGGTTTGCCGTCTGGTGAAAGAATATCCCTATCTTTACGGTGCGGTAGGCTCTCACCCGGATGCGGCAGATGAAGTGACGGAAGAGGTCATTCAGGAATATCGGATGTTATGTAAACAAAACCCGAAAATCAAGGCCATTGGTGAGATCGGCCTGGACTATCATTATGAGGACATTTCGCGGCAGATCCAGCAGCAGGCCTTCAGAGCCCAGATGGCACTGGCAGCGGAGCTTCAGATGCCGGTCATCGTCCATGACCGGGATGCCCATGGGGACAGTATGACCATTGTGGAGGAGTTTCCTCAGGTGAAAGGCGTGTTCCACTGCTATTCCGGGTCGGCAGAAATGGCGCAGTGGCTGGTGGAACGGGGCTGGTATATCGGTTTCACCGGCGTGCTGACCTTTAAAAATGCCCGTAAGGCAGTGGAGGTGGCAGCATCGCTTCCTCTGGAACGGATCGTGCTGGAAACAGACTGCCCTTATATGGCGCCGGAGCCATTCCGTGGCAAGCGCAACAGCCCGGCCTATCTGTATCGGATGGCGCAGCGGTTGGCAGAAATCCGCAGCATGGATGTGGAAGAAATCGAAAGAATTACCCTGGAAAACGGGAAACGGTTATATGGGATATAACAAAGCAGCACCCTCGGCTGAGGGTGCTGTTGCTTTATTGATCTTCCAGAGGGGCGATTTTTTTCTCGATCTGTTCCAGTGCCGCTTTCATATTCTTGTAGGCAGTTTCGGAAACCTTGGAGATGTGGTTCTTTTCATAAGCCTCCAAAGCAGGCTTGATCTGGACGATGCGCATAGGCTCCTGTTCCCGGCTTTCGGTCAGCGTGTAGATGGGGATATGATCCAAGGCAGTGATCTGTGCTGCGCCGGTATCCCAGTTTTTGGTGATCTCCAGTTGCAGCAGCAGGGAATACTGGTTGCCGCTGGTGGTGCCGTCGCCGTAGAAATCGCCCAGAGAGTAGGCAACCACGGTACCGTTTTCCTCGTCATAGTTGATACTCTGCAACTGGTGAGAGTGGGTGCCGATGATGGCATCAACCCCGTTTTCCAGCATCAGATCGGCAATTTTTTTCTGACTGGAACTGATGGAGGTGTTTTCCTCACTGCCCCAGTGAACCAGAGCGATGGTGATATCCGGCTGCGCCTTTTCCACCGCCTGCAAAATGTTGGTGATGCCGTCGGTATTGATTTTTTTGTAGGTGGAGGTGTAGTCGGTATAGAGCAGGTTCACGCAGTTTTCGCTGCCGGTGGGCAGTCCCATCCCGTCCATACCTTTGGTAAAGGCCACAAAGGCCACTTTGATGCCGCAGATGGAGCGCAGGGTAAAGCCCTGCTGCTGGGCAAATTCGCTGTTGCTGGCATAAGCACCCAGAGGCTCCATGGAAGCGTTGCGGATGGCGTTGAGGGTCTGGGACAGGCCGTCCATACCGTTTTTAATGGAGCAGGAATTTGCCATTTGCAGAAAATCCACGCCCATGGCAGCCAGCGTTTCAGCCATAGCCTGCGGAGCAGATCGGGTGGCGGAGCCATAGGGCTGACCGCAGAAATTGCCTTCAAAATTTAAAAGGGAAGCATCGGCCTGGGCGAAGATCTGGGCCACATCCAAAAATGGGGTGGTGTAGTCGTACTCGCTGCCGCCGGAGGCCACGGTGTTGTCCGTCACATTCAGGTCACCGCCGAGCACCAGCGTGATGGAGGAGGTGTCGCCGTCGGTGATCAGGGGCTTGGACTCTTCGCCGCCGAACAGCACAACCACAGCAATGACCGCTGCCACCAGTGCCACGCTGCCGCCCAGAACCGCCCAGCGAATTTTCGGCTTGCGCCACAGCCCGATGGCCTGCTTCTTCAGTTTTTTCCAATTGATCGCCATGGGCTGCCCCTCCGAAAAAATAGTACCTATTATTTTACATTATTTTTTCGGATTATACAAGAGCCTTTTTGATGCTTATTCCGTCCCACGGAGCAGGGGGTTGAAGGCATCCCGCAGGCCGTTGCCCAGCAGGTTGAAGGAAATTTCCAGCAGGGCAATAAAAATGGCAGGAAATGCCAGAATATAGGGGTCTGTGCCCAAATACGCCCGACCGTTGGCAAGCATGGTGCCGATGCTGGTCAAATTGGCAGCTTCCAAATTGACAATGCCCAAATACGACAGCATGGACTCGCTGAATATGACGCCGGGAATCAGCAGCACACTGGTGGTGATGATGGTGCCAAGAGCGTTGGGCAAAATGTGGCGGAAGATGATCCGTCCGTCTTTTGCCCCTAAGGTTCGGGCGCAGAGCACATATTCTGCGCCTTTGTAGCGGTAAAACTGGGTTCGCACCCGGGATGCAATGCCGATCCATCCGGTGAGCACGAAGGAAAAAAGCAGTGACGGGATGGCTCCCACCCGGTTTGCCAGATGGAGCTGGAACAAGGTGGCTACCACGATAAAGGGAATGGCAGCCAGAATGTCGGCCAGCCGCTCCATGACAAGATCCAGCTTGCCGCCGTAGTAGCCCTCGATGGCACCATAGCACAGGCCAATCAGAAAATTGATGATGGAGACACTGATTGCCAGCAGAAAACTCAGCCGGGCACCGGCGGCCAGACAGATGAAAATATCCTGCCCATGCTGGTTGGTGCCGAAAGGATGCAGTGGTGAAAATCCGTTTTGATAACGATAATAGGCACTGTAAAGCACCCGGCAGCGATAGCCGGTCTGGTTCTTGACACCATAGACCCAGTCGCCCGGATCGTCGGGCAGTCGCAGGGAGTGGTAACTGGAATCGGGCTGGGCGGTCAGATAATTGGGGACAAAGATCGGGTCGCCGTTTTCGGCGTGATGGGCAGATTTTCCGGTGGAGTAGGGGCTGCTGTCTTCCAGCTGATACCACAGGTTGGCACTGCTTTTCACCGCCAGATAGAAGGTGGTGTAATTTTGGGGGATCGGATAGCAGACCTGCAATTGAGTGCTGTTTTGATAGTTTTGCAGAGCCTGAAATTCTTCGGGGCTCAGATCGACATACACATAGCCCACTTTTTTGTAGGAGTCTACCGATAAATCATAGTAATAGCTGCCGTTTTCCTGATTTTCTGCCTGATTTTCGATGGAGCGCACGGCATCCATGGAACTATAATAGTCCCGGGTGGCCTGTCCACCGGACAGCCGAACATTTCGGGCAAAAATCGGAGGCATTCGCCGATAGTAGCCGTCCCGGAAGCCTACGGTATAATGGGAAAACAGGGGAGCGATCAGAGAAAACAGCAGAAGCAGGCCGATGATGATGGCTGCCACGAAGGAGGCTTTGTTTTTTACAAATCTGCCAAAGGCATCGGAGGAGGAACTGCGCAGCCGCTGCTCCGGCATCTCCGGCGAAGTGCTTTGGATTTGAGCCGGCTGAAAAAGATCTTTTGAAATATCCATATTTTACCTCTCTCCCATGCGGATCCGGGGGTCGATGAATCCATAGCTCAGGTCTACCATCAGCGACGACAACAGGCCGATGAGGGTGTAGAAAAAGGTCAGTGCCATAAAGAAATTATAGTCCCGTACCCCGATGGCACTGGTGTAGAGGCTGCCCACACCCGGAATGGAGAAAATGCCTTCGATGATCAAAGAGCCGCCCAAAACACCTACAAATTCTCCCAGGATCATGGGTAAGATCGGCACCATGGCATTTTTCAAAGCATGGCGCAGCACCGTTTGGGTGCGCCCCAGTCCTTTGGCGCGTGCCAGCATCAGATATTCTCCGGTCAGCGCTTCGGAAAGTTCTGCCCGGGTGAACCGGGTCAGGGCGGCGATGGTGCCAAAGGCCAAACTCAGTACCGCCGGAAACATGGAGTAAAACATGGGAAAGCTGATCAGACCGGCCTCGGAACGGTCGGCGGCGGTCAGGGGAAAGGCCCCGGTGACATAGCATAGAAAATACTGCACCAGAAAGGCATACACATAGCTGGGCACGGAAATGAACACCATTACCCCGGTGGAGATCAGGTGGTCCTGCCACCGATTCTTCCGCAGGGCGGCGTAAATGCCAAGTATCAGCCCCAGGGGGATGGAAAGCAGCATGGCATAGAGGTTGACGGTGACGGTGTAGGGGATCTTGTCAGCCAGAACCGTTGCCACTTCCTGTCCGACATACATCTGCTCTCCCAGACCGAAATCCCCCTGCAAAACATGCTTCCAGTAGAGAAAATACTGGACAAAAATGGGCTTGTGATACCCCATGGCCTCCCGGCGAGCCAGCAGCAGGGCTGCATCCCGACCCTGCTCTTTGATGGCTGGCAGGGGCAAAAGCTTGATCAGGACAAAGCACAGGGTGCAGATGATGAGAAATGTCATCACCAGTAATCCCAAGCGCTTGAGAATATACTTGGCGAAATGGGAATTTTTCATAAAACATCCTTCCTTTTTCTGGAAAAACTGCCTGAGAAAGGCCACAGTCACGGGTGGCGAACCACTCGTGACTGTGAAAGAAGTATGTTCTTGGGGAAATCAATACTTGAGATTTCCCTTGATCGCCTCCCACTGGCTGTCGGAATACTGGAAGGTATAGAAGGCAATGCCTCCGAATTCCACCAGATCCAAATAGGATTTTGTGGGATAACCGCCCTTTTGGGACAGCAGTGTGGCACTGTTGCGATAGTATAGGGGAACTGCCACCATTTGAGACAGGTAAGCAAATTCCAAATCGGAATAAATGGCACAACGGGTGTAGGAATCGTAGTCCCGGAAGGGGGAAAGGGTGGTGCCCTCCGGGGAGGAAATGGTAATGCCGGTGCTGCCGGCGCACCACCGTGCCCAGGTTTGCAGGGAAGCGGTGTAAACGCTGCCGTCCAAGGTGATGGAAACGGAAATGTTGCCAGCATCGAAGCCGTATTCCATCTGGTTGGGATAGTCTTCCAGACCGCCGTCGCAGTAGCAGTTGTACAGCAGGGTGTAGGGGTCGTAGGCAGAGCCGCCCCAGGTGGAGAAGATGATGTCGGTCAGGCCGGATTCCATGGTGGCATAATAGTCAGCATCCACCACCATTTCCAATGTCACCTTTCCTTCAAATCCGGTGCCGATGCAGGCGTCTGTGAGCGCATCGTTCAGGGCATGGTACATCTGGGTGTAGATATCTTCATTCTGATAGACCGACAGTTGCAGATGGATGGGGCTTTCGCCGTCGTACAGGCCGGAGCGGACGGATTCATCATAGGCAAGAGTCATATACCGACGGGCAAGCTCCATGTCGTAGCCGGTGATGGCTTCATAGGCGGCATCCAGGGTGGGGTAGTCTCCGTTTTCCCCATAGGTCAGGCCGTACAGCTGCACCAGAGCGTTTTTAGCCGGGTCGCTGTCCCGGTAGCGATGGCCTTCGTAGGGGTCGTAGACATACATATCGTTGAGAATGCCATAGCCGGGTGCACCGGCAGAGGTATAGGAGGATGCGAACCGGCTGCGGTCGATGGACAGGGAGAAGGCCCGGCGGAAATTGGTGTTGCTGAGTACCTGAGTCCCACGGGCTTTCAGGGCTTCCACATTGGAGTTGAATGTCAGTTTGGTGGTGTAGGTCTGGGGGATATAGCGAATGTGATCGCTGGCAGCATAGGTGTCCATGTCGGCGGCGGACAGGCTGATGCTGTCCAAGTCCCCCTTCAGGAAGGCCAGCAGGGCGGTGGACTGGTTGGAAATGACCTGGCAGGAGATCCGATCTGCCTGGTACTGTCCCAGATGCTTGCCATCGGAGTAGCCGTACCAGAGGCTGTTTCGATCCAAAGTGATGGCCTTGTCCTGCTCAAAGTAGGTCAGCTTGTAAGGACCGTAGGACATGGAAGTGGCAAGAGATGTGGAATAATTGGTGGTGATGGAGTCGATATTGCCGCTGTTGGCAGAGACAATGTTGCCATCCTTGTCAAAATAGGTCTTACAGTCTTCCCACAGAGGTTCATAGACCAGAAAAGTGTCCGTCAGATAATAGGGCACATAAAAATCCGGGTCTGCAATTTCCGAGGTGGTGATGAAAACGATGGCGTATTCATCGGCTTTTAAAATGCCCACATTGTTCCAGGTGGTTTTGCCGTAGAGATAATCCTTGGCACCGACGATGGCAAAATCTCCGGCATAGAGACTGTCTGCCCGGCGGTTTCTCATTTTGCTGTCCAGCAATTCCCGGTAGGAATAAAGATAGGTGTCGGCGTTGATGGGGGTGCCGTTTGCCCAGCAGGCGTTGGGATTCAGGTCGATTTTCCAGGCCCGGGCACTGTCGCCGCTCTGAATACCGAATTTGCCCACATATTGACTGGTCACATCCTGGGGGGCGCCTTGCGCCATTTCGTCAACGATCGTCCAGCCGCTCAGGTCACTGTTGAGGGTGAAGCGGTAGAAGCCGGTGGTGGTGTAGTTCAGAATATAGGAGTCGGAGGTGGTCTCCCAGGTGTGGGGTGCCCATTTCATACCGCCGGTGGAGGCAATGTATTCTCGATAGGTGTAGAACGCACCGTCGGAATAATCTTTGCCGTTACCACCCTGATAAGTGTCGTTATAGGTGACTTTTCCACTGCTGTCAGGCCGCAGGCCGGTGATCCAGTCGCCGCCGGTGACACTGTTTTTTTCGTAGTCCACACTGTAACTGCCTTCAGTGGGGCGGATGGGGGGATAGGTGCCTTGGGTGTCGGTGCTGGTGGGATCGTTTCGGTGACAGCCTGCCATAGACAGCAGCATCGCACCGACCAGCAGAAGGGTCAGACTCTTTTTTATTTTCATAGGAGTTCCTCCTGAATGTGGTATAAGCAGTATTCCCACGAGATTTGGGATTATGTGGGGAAAAAGAAAATGCTCCTTTCTATTGTACGCTATTTTGGCAAAATTCGCAACAGTTTTCCTTACAGCTTGCAATTGCAGCCGGGGCATGGTAAAATAATCAAAAAATCGCAGCTTCCGGGGAAGCTGCTTTGGGTAAAGGGAGGCGGCGGATGAAGCTTTTCTCTAAAATTTTGATATTGCTTTTGTGCATGGCACTGCTTTGCGTTCCTGTGGCGGCTTCCGGTGTCCAGTCGGCACAGAGTACCGCCAGCGTAAAATCCGATGGCAGCTGTACGGTGACACTGCGGCTGCAGATCAGGCTGGATCAAGGCCAGAAGCTGTCATTTCCTCTGCCCCAAAATGCAGAAAATGTGCGCCTTGACGGAAAATTGAAAACACCCTCTGCGCAGTCGGAACAGCTGATTTTGCAATTGCCGGAGATGGGCGCAGGGGTACATACGGTGGAAGTCAGTTTTGAAATTTCCAATGCCCTCACGGAAAAAAACGGGGTTCTGAATTTGGAAGTGCCCCTGCTGACCGGCTTTGAACTGGGCGTGGAGAACTTTTCTTTTACGGTTACACTGCCTCAGGAAGTGACAGGGCAGCCCGGTTTTTCCAGCGGTTATTACGGACAGGAGATCGAAAAGAAACTCTCCGTCCAGGTCAAGGGGAATACCATTTCCGGCTCCAGTACCGAGCCGCTGCTGGGGCAGGAGAGCATGGTATTGCAATATCGGGCGGACAGCCAGATGTTCCCGGATTATTCCTCAAAAACATCCCTTTTGGGCGGCTGGGAGATGGTGATCGCCCTGCTGGTGGTGGCTGGCATTGTCTACTATGTGGTAGCATTGATGCCCAGTTTCCCCCGAAAAGTGCGTACATTCAGTCCCCCGGAGGGATTGGCGGCAGGAGATGTGGGTACTTGCCTGACCGGCTGCGGCATGGATCTGACCATGATGGTCTTTTCATGGGCACAGCTGGGGTATCTGGTCATCAATATGGACAGGCGGGGGCGTGTCCTGCTGCAAAAGCGGATGGACATGGGCTCAGAACGGTCGGATTTTGAGATCCGCTGCTTCCAGAAATTGTTTGGAGGCCGACAGACCGTAGAGGGGACAGGCCTGCATTATGCGCTGTTGTATCGGAAAATGTCCAATAAATCTCCGCTTCTGCGGCAGATATACAGATCCCGTTCCGGCAATCCCCAGATTTTTCGTGCGTTGGCAGTGGCGGCAGGCGCTTGCAGCGGTGTGTTGCTCAGTACCAGAGTCTATACCGCCGGTGCAGCGACGGTGCTGCTGGCAATTGCCCTGGCACTGTTGTGCGGCGTTTTGAGCCATTTTATCCAGTCCGGGGGTCGCTGTATCTCTCTGGGTAACAAGCAGCCCCTTCTTTTGGGTGCAGTCTGTGGCGGTGTTTGGATCCTGCTGGGACTGCTGATGGGGGATCTGCTGCTGGCGGTGATCATGGTGGCCTATGAGAGCCTGACGGGGTTGGCTGCCGCTGTGGGCGGTCGCCGCAGTGAGATCGGGCGGCAGTATATGGCTCAGATCCGAGGTCTGCGAGCCCACTTGACCAGAGGCTCGATTTTCGATATGCAGCAGTGTCTGGAGAAGAATCCCTCTTATTTCTTTGAACTGATGCCCTATGCCCTGGCTTTGGGGGTGGAAAATCGGTTTGCCCGCCGATTTGGAAAAATCAAGATCGCCGAGTGTGATTATCTGCTGACACCCGATGCCACAGCGATGACACCTGCCCAGTGGGCGGTTTTGCTGCGGCAGGTGGCAGATTGTCTGAACCGCCGACAGAGAAAACTGCAATACGAGCGAATCCTGCAAACCATCGGAAGAAATTAAAAAGCATGTTTCACAAGAAAAGCCGACTCCCGAAGGAGTCGGCTTTTGGTTACTTGGCGTATTCCACAGCTTTGGTTTCCCGGATCACATTGACCTTGATCTGACCGGGGTATTCCAGCTCTGCTTCGATCTGCTTGGCAATGTCACGAGCCATGATGATCATATTGTCCTCGGTGACGACCTCGGGCTTGACCATAATGCGCACCTCACGGCCTGCCTGGATGGCGTAAGCCTTATCCACGCCGGGGTAAGAGCCGGTCAGCTCTTCCAGCTTCTGCAGACGGCGAATGTAGTTTTCCACATTCTCACGGCGAGCGCCGGGACGGGCAGCGGACACCGCGTCGGCAGCCTGCACCAGCACGGCGATGACGGTCTTGGGCTCCACATCACCGTGGTGTGCCTCAATGGCGTTGACGATAACGGGATTTTCCTTGTACTTCCGGGCAAGATCAGCACCCAGCTGCACATGGCTGCCTTCAACCTCGTGGTCGATGGACTTGCCAAGGTCATGCAGCAGACCGGCTCTCTTTGCCATAGCCACATCCACGCCCAGTTCCGCAGCCATCAGGCCTGCAATATGGGACACTTCGATGGAGTGGTTCAAAACATTCTGACCGTAAGAAGTACGGTACTTCTGACGACCCAGGATCTTTACCAGTTCCGGATTCAGATTGTGCACGCCGGTCTCATAACAGGCACGCTCGCCCTCTTCCCGGATCACACGATCCACTTCCTTACGGGATTTTTCCACCATGTCTTCAATACGGGTGGGATGGATACGACCGTCTACGATCAGCTTTTCCAGAGCCAGACGAGCCACCTCACGGCGGACAGGGTCAAAGCTGGAAACGGTGATGGCTTCGGGGGTATCGTCGATGATCAGGTCAACACCGGTGATGGTCTCCAGGGTGCGGATGTTGCGACCCTCACGACCAATGATACGGCCCTTCATTTCATCGTTGGGCAGGGGAACCACGGAAACAGTGGTCTCTGCGGCGTGATCGGCAGCGCAACGCTGGATGGCCAGAGCAATAATCTCACGGGCCTTATCGTCGGCTTCGTCCTTCATCTGCTGTTCGATCTCTTTGATCTTCATAGCGGTCTCGTGGCGGACTTCCTCCTCCACGGAGTCCAGCAGCGTCTGCTTGGCCTGCTCCTGGGTCAGACCGGAGATCACTTCCAGTGCCTTCATCTGGGCGGCTTTTGCCTGCTCAGCTTCAGCCTGGGTCTCGGCTACCTTTTGCAGCTTCTTTGCAAGTTCCTCTTCCTTCTTTTCGAAGGCTTCGGTCTTTTTGTCCAGAGTGGACTCTTTCTGTTCCAGACGGCGTTCCTGCTTGCTCAGTTCCGCCCGGCGCTCTTTGACTTCTTTTTCGTACTCTGTGCGGGATTTATGGATCTCTTCCTTGGCTTCCAGGAGCATTTCCTTGGTTTTGCTCTCGCTGGCACGGAAAGCATCGTTCATAATGCGAGTAGCCTCTTCCTCAGCACCCTTGATCCGTTTCTTGGCGTCTTTATCCTTCAGACCATAGAAAACAAAACCAAGTGCAATGCCGATGACGGCTGCCACAATACCTACAATTGCGTATACCATAATATCTGCAACGCACCTCCTTCGTTAAAATGGCATTGCCATTGAGGTGGTCGCGCAATTGCCCTATGCAGTTTTCATTAGCAATAACCGCCGAATTTGGCGGAAAAATGTCCAATTTCAACGCCATAAGGCGCAGGAAAAGTGTGGTTCTTTCCCTTTTTGTCGCGAAGACCCCGGTCAATGCCGGTTATCATGAAACGCTGAACACTCCAAACTGGGCCAGCGTACACTTTACCGTATACTATTTTATCGGTGGTTGAACGGAATGTCAAGATGATTTCCACAAAATTGCGAAATTATGTCCACCAAAAGCAAGAAAATAGCTGAACGACCAAAAAAGAAGGAAATTTTTTCTCTTTTCGGTTGCTGTTATAGGGAAGTTGTACAAAATCTGAGGTTTTGCCACAAAAGTCGGCAAAAATAAAACAATCTTCTGATTTTTGTAGGAAGTTTTCGGAATGTATTTAATGGTTATATAACCATATAGAATAATCAAAAAGCCGCAAAAATCAGAAAAAGTCCGACAAAAGGGATAAATTGGATTATTTTTATTACAAATAGCAGTTTTATCAGCGGAATAGGGTAAAATCTGAAACAAAACATTGGGTAAATAGAAAATTTTATTCAATGTGCGAATTGACTGTAAAGGCGGCATCTGTTACTATAATGTCACAACCCAATCAAACCGGAAGGAGGTTTTATTTATGACTGGGGCTGAAATTACTTGGCTGACCCTGCTTGTAGGATTTTTGATCACGGAGGGCGCCTGTCCGATCCATCTGGTTTCCATCTGGTTTGCAGTTGGTGCGCTGGGGGCAATGGTGACAGCCATGCTGGGCGGCACGGTGGCACTGCAGCTGGTCGTGTTCTTCGGGGTGTCTGGTGTGTTGCTGCTGGCATTCCTGCCCATTGTGAAAAAATGCCTGAAACCGAAGGTTGTGGCGACCAATGTGGACTCCGTTGTCGGTTCTACCGGCCGGGTCACCGCTTCCATTGACAATGAAGATTGCCATGGACAGGTGAAGCTGGGGGCAATGGAATGGAGTGCCCGTTCCACTTCCGGTGAAAAGATCCCCGAAGGCACGCTGGTGCAGGTTGACCGCATTGAAGGCGTGAAGGTATTCGTCACACCGGTATAAGTACATTTGAAAGAATTTTAGGAGGTAAAAAATATGTGGTTTGTTGTTGCGATCGTTGCAATTCTGTTTATCATCATCATTTCCAGCATTTCCGTCGTCCAGCAGTCCTATGCTTATGTAATTGAGCGGCTGGGTGCTTTCCGCACCGTCTGGGGCGTGGGCGTTCACTTTAAAGTACCGTTCCTGGATCGGGTAGCAAAGCGTGTTTCTTTGAAAGAGCAGGTTCTGGACTATCCCCCTCAGCCTGTGATCACCAAGGATAATGTCACCATGCAGATCGATACCGTTGTGTATTTCCAGATCACCGACCCCAAGCTCTATGCCTACGGCGTGGAAATGCCCATGGCTGCCATGGAAACATTGACCGCTACCACTCTGCGTAACATCATCGGCGATCTGGAACTGGATCAGACCCTGACTTCCCGTGATATCATCAACACTAAAATGCGAGCCATTCTGGACGAAGCCACCGACCCCTGGGGCATTAAGGTCAACCGGGTGGAGCTGAAGAACATTCTGCCTCCGGCTGATATCCAGTCTTCCATGGAAAAGCAGATGAAGGCCGAGCGTGACCGCCGTCAGGCTATCTTGCAGGCCGAAGGCCAGAAAAAGTCCGCCATCCTCATCGCCGAAGGCGAGAAGGAGTCTGCTATCCTGCGAGCCAGCGCTGAAAAGGAAGCTGCGATTTTGAAGGCTGAGGCTGAGCGTCAGGCCGCTATTTTGAAGGCCGAAGGTGAAGCAGAAGCCATCCGCAAGGTTCAGCAGGCTTTGGCTGACTCCATGGGTATGCTGAACAATCAGGCCCCCAACGATCAGGTCATCAAGCTCAAGGCCATTGAAGCCATGGAAAAGGTGGCGGACGGCAAGGCCACCAAGATCATCATTCCCTCTGAAATGCAGGGGCTTGTGGGCTTAGCCAACGGTCTGGTGGAAGGCACCAAGGAGAAGTAAAATGGCTGAAAAACGCTTTGTTAAGATCTATTCCGACGGCGCCTTCGGCTCCAACGAGATCTGGGTGGATATCAAGACCGGTGTGAACTATCTGTTCCACGCCAGTGGTTATGCAGGGGGCTTAACGCCTCTGCTGAACCGGGACGGCAGCCCGGTGGTCAGCGCCCTTCCTGTGGAGCAGGACAAGTAAATCCCTATTCCCACCCCATCCGGGGTGGGAATTTTTACGAGTCGTTCTCAAAGGGGAGGGCTTTTTGCCATCCTTTGAATTGACGAATGCACCTTCTTGTGTTACAATTATAAATTGAGAAAATACCGACGAAAACCCATTTCTTTGGAGGAAAATAGATATGAGAATGCGCAGAATGAAGAACCTTGATCCCCGCATGGAAAAATGTGCCCCGGTGCGAATTGCCCAGCCTGAAACCATGAAAGGCCACTGGCGTGACTTGAAAAAAGACGCTGCTGCTCTGTGGGTGGAAGTAGGCTGCGGCAAGGGTAAATTCACCGTGGAGACTGCCGCCGCCAATCCTGATGTGCTGCTGATCGCTGTGGAGAAGTGCCGGGAAGCCATGGTGGTCGCCATGGAAAAAGCCCAAAATATGGGGCTGACCAATGTGTTCTTCATCGACATGGATGTGGAAAAAATGGAGGAAATTTTTGCAGGTGGCGAAATTGATCGCCTGTTCATCAACTTCCCCGATCCCTGGCCCCGGAAGAAAAACCGGAAACGCCGCCTGACTTACCGCACTTTCCTGGATAAATACTGCCGTGTTGTCCGTGAAAACGGTGAGATCCACTATAAAACCGACAATGCGCCCCTGTTCGAGTTCTCTCTGGAAGAGTTTGAAGCCTGCGGTCTGGAGGTCAAGAACCTGACCCGGAATTTGCACGAAAACGGCATTGTGGGCATCATGACCGGCTATGAAGAAAAATTCCACAGCCTTGGCACGCCCATCAACCGCTGCGAGGTGGTGTGCAAGCCCTTCCTGTTGAAGCCTGAAGAAAAAGAGGAAAAGGCGGAATAATCACAAATTACGAATGGTCATTTTTGAGATCATTTGACCTTGGTTCATTTGTAATGTTTGCTTTTCTGTTCAAGAGAGGACTTTTATATGATCTATCATGCAGGATCGTGTGATGTGGCGGTGATCGGCGCAGGTCACGCCGGAATCGAAGCGGCGCTGGCCGCTGCCCGATTGGGGCTTCGCACCATCCTTTTTACCATCAACTTAGACACGGTTGCCAATTTACCCTGTAACCCAGCCATCGGTGGCACAGCCAAAGGCCACCTGGTTCGTGAAATCGATGCTCTGGGCGGCGAAATGGGACTGGCGGCTGACCACAGTTGCATCCAGTACCGAATGCTCAACCGGGGCAAAGGCCCGGCGGTCCATTCGCTGCGTGCCCAGGCAGATCGCCGAAAATACCAGCAGTACATGAAGCATGTGCTGGAATTGCAGGATAATTTGCAGCTGAAACAGGCGCAGATTGTGGAGATTTTTACGGAGAACGGCGCTGTTTCCGGGGTTTTGACTGCACTGGGGGCGAAATATGATGCAAAAGCCGTCATTATCGCCTCCGGCACCTATTTGGACAGCACCATCATCACCGGTGAGACTGTCACCCAGTCCGGCCCGGACGGGGTGCAGGCATCGGTGGGGCTGGCAGATCATTTGCGTCGGCTGGGACTGCCCCTGCGGCGGTTCAAAACCGGCACGCCCCCCAGAGTCAACCGCCGCAGCATCGACTTTTCTCAGATGGAGGTCCAGCCCGGAGACGAAACGGTGGAGCCTTTTTCCTTCCGCACGGAGCATAAGCCGGACAATTCCGCCGTGTGCTACCTGACATATACCAACGAGGAAACCCATCGGATCATTCGGGACAATCTCCACCGCAGCCCCATGTATGACGGAACGATCTCCGGCGTTGGCCCCCGGTACTGCCCCAGCATCGAGACGAAAATCGTCCGATTTGCGGACAAAAACCGCCATCAGCTCTTCATCGAGCCCTGCGGCGCAGATACGGAGGAAATGTATATTCAGGGACTTTCCTCCAGCTTGCCGGAGGATGTGCAGATGGCAATGATGCGCACCATCCCCGGTTTGGAAAACGCCGAAATGATGCGCCCGGCCTACGCCATCGAATATGAGTGCATCGACCCTACCGCCCTGCTTCCCACATTGGAAGTGAAGACTGTCAAAAATCTTTACGGCGCAGGCCAGTTTAACGGCACTTCCGGCTATGAAGAGGCCGCCGCTCAGGGGCTTGTGGCAGGCATCAACGCCGCTCTGCGCTTGCAGGGGAAGGATCCTCTGATCCTGACTCGTGACACCAGCTACATCGGCACGCTCATCGACGATCTGGTGACCAAAGGCACCCAAGAGCCTTACCGGATGATGACCAGCCGCTCGGAATACCGGCTTTTACATCGGCAGGATAATGCCGATCAGCGGCTGACCCACATCGGTGCGGCTGTGGGGCTGGTCAGCGGAGAAAGACTGACCCAGGTGGAGGAAAAATACCGGGCGGTAAAAAAAGAGATGAGCCGACTGGAGAGCACCGGCGTTCCGGCATCGGAAGCACTCAATGCCATGCTTGCCGGGCTGGAATCCCAGCCGGTGGCAAATTCTGCAAGGCTGGCAGATCTTTTGCGCCGCCCAAATGTGGGCTACGACGATATTGCTCCTTTTGACCCGGAGCGGCCTGCCCTTCCCCTGTCCGTGACGGAGGAAGTGGAAATTCAGGTGAAATACGCCGGCTACCTTGCCCGTCAGGAAAAGCAGGTGGAAGCCTTCCGCAAGGAAGAAAATCGGCTGCTGCCTGATGATCTGGACTACAATTCCATCCCCGGCCTGCGGCTGGAAGCCAGAGACAAACTCAGCCAGATTCGCCCCATGTCCATCGGTCAGGCCGGAAGAATTTCCGGTGTCAGTCCGGCGGATGTGGCGGTGCTGCTGATCTATCTGGAACAGCAGAAAAATGAATAATTACAAATTATAAATAAAGTCCTCCCCTTTGGGGAAGGGGGCTGAGCGAAAGGGAGGTCGGGTGAGGCTTGGGGGAAGGCATCTGCACAAAAATCATCGATGGCGCATACACTGACCAGAGGTGATTTTTGTATGCCCATTGTAACGACGGATGTCCCTATTACATCGGCACGAAATGCAGAACTGATACAGGCACTTTCCAATGCCTATCCCTTCATCCGGACCCGACAGTTTGGTACCACCGCCTTTGGCAGACCTTTGTGGGCCATGACCATCGGAAACGGAGAACGGAATGTGATCTATTCCGCTGCCCATCATGCAAATGAGTGGATCACCGCCTATGTGCTTTTAAAATTTGCGGAAGAACTGGCCTCTGCCATCGCTTCCGGCGGCAGGGTCTACGGGATCCCGGCAAATACCATCGCCAACGCTGCCACCATCACCATCGTTCCGCTGGTTGACCCGGATGGGGTGGATCTGGTGACCGGGGCGATCACCCCCGGCTCGGTGGAGTACGGACTGGCTCGGGTTTTGGGGGATAATTACCCGGATATCCCATTCCCCGACGGCTGGAAGGCCAACCTTTTGGGTGTGGATCTGAATTTGCAGTACCCGGCTGGGTGGCTGCGGGCAAGAGAAATCAAGTTTTCTCAGGGATTTACAAGACCCGGCCCTCGGGATTTTGTGGGCAGAGCACCCCTCAATCAGCAGGAAAGCCGGGCACTGGCAGACCTGACGGAAGAGATCGACCCGGCTCTGGTGCTGGCTTACCACACCCAGGGAAAGGTCATTTACTGGCAATTCCGGGACTATGAAGTGCCGGGAGCGGAAGCGCTTGCCAATGATTTTGCCAGAACCAGCGGCTATGCGTTGGAGCAGGTGCCGGAGGCGTCTTCCTATGCAGGGTACAAAGACTGGTTCATTCAGAATTTTCGCCGCCCCGGCTTTACCATCGAGGTGGGAGAGGGAGAGAATCCTCTGCCGCTTTCCCAGTTTGACGAAATTTACCGGGACAATCTGGGTATTCTGACCGCAGCTGCCACGGGACTGCCTGCATAAATCTATTTTGAAATAAAGAGAGAGTAATTATGGTCATTTTCTTCGATATTGACGGAACTTTGGTGGACGAAAAGTCCCAGATCCTGCCCCGGTCTACCGCAGATGCCATCGGAGCGCTGGTGGAGCGGGGGCATATCCCGGTGGTAAATACCGGTCGTCCCTTTACCCACATTGATCCCCGGGTTCGGGCACTGCCCTTTGTGGGCTGCGTGGCAGCCGGTGGCTCGGAAGTGCGTATCGGGGACAAATGGCTGAAAAAAGAAGCAGTGTCTGCTGAGGCCATGGACTTCCTTGTTGAGCGTGTCAGAAAGCACGGCTTGCAGGTGGTCTATGAAGCGGAAGGGGGCTATTATCTGGATGGTGAAAACTCCGCCCACCACCCGGAGATCGACACCCAGTGTGCCTTTATGGGTCGCATCGGAAACTTTGTCCGGGATGTGCGTCAGGGAATCACCGACCCGGTGGTAAAATTCTGCACCTTTGATGTGCCCGGCTGTGATCGGGCATCCATGATAGAAGATGCTGCGCCCTGGTTTGAATATATCGACCGCCGGGGCATGGCGGAGTTTGTCCTCAAAGGCAGTTCCAAGGCCCTGGGCATGGAGCTGATCTTAAAAGAACTGAACTGCCCCAAAGAGGAAACCATGTCCTTCGGGGACAGTGCCAACGACATTCCCATGCTGAAAGCCGCCGGCATCGGCGTTGCCATGGGCAACGGCGTGGAAGAGGCAAAAGCTGCCGCCGATTTTGTCACTAAAACCGTCATGGAAGATGGTATTGCATACGCACTGAAACACTTTGGGCTGATATAAGGAGAAAGATATGAACCTGAACCGATTTTTGGATGTGAACCCGGAAGTGGCTGCCGCTGTTCGTGCAGGCAAGCCTGTGGTGGCGTTGGAGTCCACCATCATTTCCCACGGTATGCCCTATCCGCAAAATGTGGAAACTGCCCTGAATGTGGAGAGGATCATCCGCCAAAACGGCGCAGTCCCTGCCACCATTGCCATCATTGGCGGACGGCTGAAGGCAGGTCTGACCGCAGAAGAAATCGAATATTTTGGAAAAAAGGGGCAGGCTATTGCCAAGGCTTCCCGTCGGGATCTGGCGGTGCTGTGCGCCAGAGGGGAAGACGGTGCTACCACCGTCACCACCACCATGATCATCGCCCACATGGCAGGCATCTCTATTTTTGCCACCGGCGGCATCGGCGGTGTCCACCGGGGAGCAGAGACCACCATGGACATTTCTGCCGACCTGGAAGAACTGAGCCAGACTCCGGTGATGGTGGTCTGCGCCGGTGCAAAGTCCATTCTGGATCTGGGACTGACGCTGGAATATCTGGAAACCAAGGGCGTTCCCGTCATCGGCTACGGCACGGAGGAACTGCCTGCCTTCTATACAAGAAAATCCGGTTTCAAGGTGGATTATCGCATCGACACCCCGGAAGAACTGGCATTTGCCTTCCGTGCTCAGAAGGACATGGGACTAAAGGGCGGTATGCTGGTGACAAACCCCATCCCGGAAGAATTTGCCATGCCGCCGGAGATCATCAACGCCGCCATCGATCAGGCCATCGGCGAGTGCAATGAAAAGGGCATCCACGGCAAAGCCACCACCCCCTTCCTGCTGGCTCGGGTGGCGGAGCTGACCGGAGGGGACAGTTTGGCATCCAATATCCAGCTGGTGTATAACAATGCGGCACTGGCAGCCAAGACGGCGGTGGCTTACGCCCAGCCGAAGAAGGCCTATGTTGCTCGGACTGCCCACATTTCCGGGGATGTGCGCCTTGGTGAAAATTGTAACATCTGGCACGGAGCGGTGCTCCGTGGAGATGAGGGCCCTATCATTCTGGGGGACAACTGTAATGTGCAGGATAACTGTGTCATTCACCAGAAAACAACCCTGGGCAGGGGCTGTACCGTGGGACACAGTGCCATCGTCCATGGAGCCACCATTGGCGACAATTGCATGGTGGGCATGGGGGCTGTGGTGCTGACCGGTGCGGTCATTGGAGATAACTGCCTCGTTGGTGCAGGGGCGGTGGTCACAGGCAAAATGAATGCTCCGGCAGGTTCTCTGATTTTGGGCAGCCCTGCCAAGGTGGTCAAGGCGTTGACCGACCGGCAGATCGAAGAGATCAAAGAAAATGCGCTGCATTATGTAAACTGCGCAAAGGAAGAACTGCTGTAAACAATACGCCCTCTGACGAAAGTCAGAGGGCATATTTTACATCTTTTCCATGGGCTTGCCACAGCAACGGGGGATGACCTGTCCCTTCTCCACATGGAGGATCTTATGGCAGATGGGGCAATAGACATCGCACTCTTCTTCTGCGCGCACCACCGTTGAAAGGCCACTTTTCAGCTCATTTTCCATAGGTCACTCCGTAAAGGTGTAGCGGATCATCCGACCCTTGCCGTCGCCGGTGGTGATGATGGTGTCGCCATCGGGGGTAGCACCCACATTCAGCACCGGGTACTGACCGTTTTCAGCCACATAGGCTTCGGGACTGGCGGCATCCACTTCCAGAAATTCTTTCACGGCATGCTTTTCGCCGCCGCAGGGGTTGATATATTCAATCAGCAGTTCATAGTTGTGCATAAAATATCTCCTTTGTAATGAATTTAGACCATTATAACGGAAAAGGCCAGATATTTCAAATGGAAAATTTAGAGATAGAGCACCTTTGCTTCGTAAGGCCGCAGAATATTGCCCGGCTTTTCGTAATTGGCGATCAGCACTTGGGCGTTTTCAAATTCAGCCGGCACAGGGTAGGAAACTTCCTCGGCGGTGAAATTGCAGAGGATGAGCATTTTATGTTCGCCCAGCTGCCGAATGTATGCAAAGATCTTTTCGTTTTCGGCATCCAGCAGGGTGAAGTCGCCATCCCGGAAAATGGGGTATTCTTTGCGCAGGGCGATCAGCTTCTGGTAGTAATAGAAGGTGGAATTGGGATCAGCCAGAGCGCACTCTGCATTGATGGCAGGGTAGTTGGGGTTTAGGGGCATCCAGGGCTTACCATCGGTGAAACCTGCATTTTCGCCGGCGGTCCACTGCATGGGGGTACGGGCGTTATCTCGACCACGGCGATAGATGGATTCCATAATATCCTCGTGGGCGTAACCCTTGGCACTGCGGTCACGGTAGAGATTGTGGATCTCCACATCCCGATACTGCTCCAGAGAGAGGCGGCAGTTGGTCATGCCCAGTTCTTCGCCCTGATAGATGTAGGGCGTGCCCTGCATACCGTGGAGCATGGTTGCCAGCATTTTGGCAGACTCCACCCGATATTCTTGGTCATTGCCCCAGCGGGATACGATCCGGGGCAGGTCATGATTGTTGAAGAACAGGCTGTTCCAGCCCCGACCATGAAGTTCACACTGCCAGTGGGCAAGGCACTGCTTCAGTTTCGGCAGGGAAAGGGGAATGTAGTCCCACTTTTCGCCCTGCTGGTCAAGACCGATGTGCTGGAACTGGAACACCATGGAAAGCTCGCTGCCATCGGGGGCACTGTACAGCTTGGCACGCTCCGTGTCGGCACCCCAGGCTTCGCCTACGGTGACGATTCCCTCTTCCCGGAAGGCTTCCTTGCTCAGTTCCCGGAGAAAATCGTGGAGCCGGGGGCCATTGATGGTGATAAAATTGTCCGGCTCCTTGGCGATCTGGTCGATCACATCCAGACGGAAGCCCTCTGCGCCCTTGTCCACCCAGAAGCGGATGGATTTATACAGCTCCTGCCGCAGCTGAGGATTTTCCCAGTTCAGATCAGGCTGCTGGGGGGCAAACTGGTGGAAGTACCATTGACCGATTTCGGGAACATAAGTCCATGCCGGACCGCCGAACACACTGCCCATGTCATTTGGCATTTGGTCGGGGCTGCCGTCACGCCAGATATAGTAATCGTGGTAGGGATTGTCCTTCCCCTTTTTGGCTTCCAGAAACCAGCGGTGCTGGTCGGAACTGTGGTTGAGCACCAGATCGAGAATAATGGAAATGCCCCGCTTTTTGGCTTCGGCAAACAATGTTTCCATATCAGAGACAGAGCCAAACATGGGATCAATGGCGCAGTAGTCGGAAATGTCATAGCCATTGTCCACCTGAGGGGAGGCAAACACCGGGGACAGCCAAATGCCGTCAATGCCCAATTTTTCCAGATAGTCCAGCCGGGAGATGATGCCTTTCAGGTCGCCGATGCCGTCGCCGTCGGTGTCCTGAAAGCTTTTGGGATAGATTTGATAAAATACGGCATTTTTCCACCAGCCGTGTTTGGATTTGTCTAAATGTAATTTGGTCATGAAAATTCTCCTTTCGGGGATGTCTGATTTCAGTATAAAGGAAAAAAAGTGTTTTGGCAAGATATATTTCTGCCACGGAAAAAGCGGTGAACCCAGTATAATCTTCTTAGATTTACATATTATAGCATCGTAATTTGTAAATAAAAAGGAGAATATATATGAAAGCAACAGGAATCGTTCGCCGGGTGGACGATTAGGTTATAATAGGGGCAAGGTCAGAAAGTCTTGAAAACACTGGTGTTT
>CAZJCA010000019.1:0-23869 GCA_964544505.1 uncultured Oscillospiraceae bacterium | reverse complement strand
GCTTTTCCTGCATTATTCCGAAATTGGGGCTTGACTTTTAATAGTTAGTCTTTCACACCATAAATTGCTGTTAAATTTTTTCAAGTGTAGCCGCCGGATTATACTGATTAGAATAATATACGATTTTGGTACCGTCTTTGCATCTGTCGCACAGAACAGCCCAACTGTCGCTGTACCTTATATAATAGCCTGTGCGTCCATTGCATCTGGGGCAGGAAAAGCTCAGTACCGGGCGGATGCGGACATGGTCATCGATATTGAAGGTCTCTGCAACAGCGCTGTTACAACCGCCGCCGGATACGCTGTCCAGCTCATCATCGGACAGTTCGCCATGGGTATGCAGCTGTTCAAAATAAGCCTGCGCCTCCTGTTCCGTCAGTTCCACGCCCTTTTCCTTTGCCAGAGCCAGCAATTGCTGAACATTTTGGGTTTTTTTTGCCTCTTCGATCATTTCAGGGGTAAAGTTTGTCATAATGTTTGCCTCCTTATTTTTATAGATGATCTGACGATCAATCATAGTATGTTTTTATCATTTCGCAGGCACCGCCGCATTTGGGACAGCGATAGGAGAGATTTTCCGTATAACCGCCAAATGTCACAGCGCCACAGGTCTTACATCTTGCATTATAGTAGTATTCGTAGCATAGCTCTGCGCCACTGCCTGTGCTCTGACCGGAGCCGCCACATCCGCCGGAAACCATATCCAGCTCATCATCCTCCAGCTCTCCCATTCTGGGATTGAGCTGCTCGTAAAATGCAGCCGCTTCCGCTTCCGTCAGCACAAGACCTTTGTCCTGTGCCAGCTTTTGCAGTTGCATCGGGCTGTCGGCTGTCTTTGCCAATTCGATCATTTCTGCCGTTAATTCTTTCATGGTTACTCCTTTTCAGCTTTTTCCAGTTGCTGCCGCTCCACCAACTGCGCAAATTTTCCCTTCTTGGCGATGAGCGTTTCATAAGTACCGTCTTCGAGGATTTTTCCTTTTTCCAAATACAAAATGCGGTCACAGCTTTTGATCGTAGAAAGCCGGTGGGCGATCACAATACGGGTACATTTCAGCTTTTCCAGAGACTCAGATACCGTCTTCTGGGTAATATTGTCCAACGCAGAAGTTGCCTCATCGAACATCAGTATTCTCGGTCTCGGCGCAATGGCGCGGGCAATCATCAGTCTCTGGCGCTGGCCGCCGGAAATTCCGCCCGATCCTTCGGAAATGATGGTATGCATTCCCATGGGCATTCTGCGGATATCGTCTGCAACGCCTGCCATCTCCGCCGCTGTCCAGGCTTCATCCATTGTCAGTTGAGGACTGGAAATAATGATATTTGAAAAAATATCGCCCTGAAACAGCTTTCCGTTCTGCAAGACCACGCCGATCTTTCGGCGCAGGGATTTTAGATCGATCTTGCTCAGGTCACGGCCGTCATAATAGATCGCACCCTTTTGGGGCTTTTCAAACCCCAAAAGTAACCGCATCAATGTGGATTTTCCGCATCCTGTAGCACCAACGATCGCCACATACTGCCCCGGTCGGATTTTCAATGAAAGGTCATCGATCACCAGAGGCATATTCTCGCTGTATCCAAAGGAAACATTGTTCAGTTCAATACCGCCGGCCAGCCGCTCCACCACCAGCTTTTCTTCCGACACTTCCGGTACTGTTTCCATGATAGGCTTTGTCATTTCAAGAATAGGCTTAAACTGGGCAACTGTCATTGCAATTCCCACCAGCGCAGTAAATGCGCCGCTGACCATGCCGTAGGCTGTGTTAAAGGCGTAGTAGTCCGAAACGGAAATGCTGCTTTGCACCGCCGCATAGTACATGATGATCGTACCTGTCATGGAAATTGCCGATGCAAAAACGCTGTTGATCCGCAAAAACATTGGCGGATTGTAGCTCATTTCCACCGTCTTTGCATAAAGCCTGGACCATCTGGCATAGGCTCTTTTTTCCGCACCGGAGAGTCGGATCTTCTGAACGCCGGAAATCAGTGCATAGCTCATACCGCTTTCTTTTGCCGCAAGTTCCATCTGCTTTTTGGATATGTGCATCTGATAAATGGTCGTCACCAGTGAAAACAGCAGCGTCGCTGCAATGATGCACAGCGCCGGGACGACCAATCCAGGTGCATAGGTAACGATCTGGAAAACATAGATCAGCGACATCAGCGATGTCAGACCCGTTCCAAGCACCGTTGACACCAGCATAGAGCAAAGGGTCTGAACATTTTGAACCCGGCTCATCAAATCACCTGCACTGTATTGCTTGAAAAAGTCTGCCGGAAGAGACAGCATACGAGCCATGGTTGCCGCCTGGACGGATATTTCCATTTTGGTATTGATCCGGGACATAACCAGCGCTTTCACGCTTTTGATGATCAGATTGCTGACGGTTGCGCAGGCCATAAAAACCGTAATGCCCAACAGTAATTGGACACTGCCGCTTTCTACCACCTTTCCCATCAGCAAACTGTTGAGTTTGGGTGTCAGCATACCCATCAGCGTCACAGCAAATGTCGCCAGCGCCACAAGCCCATAGTCTGACATGGAAAGGGTTTCCACAATGTATCTTGCCAGTGCCGCAAGATTCAGCTTTTTCAGTGGGAACGGCTTGTAAAAGCAAATACCTTCTGTTTCAAAAAGGCGTTCCGTCTTTTTCGTCAGTTTTGTCCACTTTCCCGTTTGTCTGTCAAAATACGCATAACCTGAAAAGCCTTTGGGGATAAACGCCACCACGCTGCCGTCATCTTTTCGTGTGCCGATGATCGCACCGATGGCATCTTTGTACCAGCCTGTTTCCAAATTGACATTACGGCGCATGATTCCATTGGGACGAAGGAGGTATTCCAGACGTTCGTCCAGTCCCTTCACCGTTTCCGGCACTTGCACAGACTGAACTTTATAGTATTTCAGGATCTGATCAATGGCATCTGCTGTATTTTCTTCGTCATTGCGGTATGCTGCCGATTTTTTCGAACCAAGGACAGCATCTGCCATACCGATAAAGGCTTCTTCAAACACAGCATCATCATTTTTCTTTCTCTGCTTGATCTGTTCGTCAAACCAACCCATTATGATCGTCTCCTTTCGTCAGTCATTGGAAATCAGCTTCGAATAGAAGCCATTTAATGCCAGAAGCTGCTCATGGGTTCCTCGCTCCACCACTTCACCATGATCCATTACAATGATCTCGTCGCAATCCCGAATGGTCGAAAGCCGATGGGCAATAACAACGCAGGTAATGCCCCGATCCTTAATGGAGCTGACCACATCATATTCTGTTTTGGCATCCAGCGCAGATGTGGCCTCATCCAAAATGATGATCGTCGGATCCTGAGCAAGCACTCTGGCAATCTCCATTCTCTGACGCTGACCGCCGGAGAAGTCCTTGCCGCCTTCCATGATTTTATACTGGTAGCCGCCCTCACGTTGCATGATATCCTCATGTAGCTGTGCATCCCGTGCTGCCATGATCATTTCAAAATCTTCGATGGAGTTATCCCACATTTTAATATTGTTGGCAATGGTGTCTTCAAACAGGATGATATCCTGATCCACCACCGCCAGAGAGCCTGTAAATACGCTTCTGTCGATTTGAGAAATCGGTTTTCCGTCAAACAGGATCTCACCGCTCCAAGGTTGATATAATCCGGAAATCAATTTTGACAGCGTGGATTTTCCACAGCCGGAGGTTCCAACAAATGCCACTCTGCTGCCGGGTTTCAAAGACAAATTAAAATCACGGATCAGCGGCCGACCCAATCGGGAATATCCGAAGGTCACATTTCGCATCTCAATAGCACCGGACAACTTGTCATACTCCGCCGTTTCATCAAAATGGTCATTTCCAACGAAGGGATCGCTGGGATATTCCATGACATCTTCAATGCGCTCCATTTCGGTGCGCATTTCCTGCAAGGTCTGTCCGGCGGAGGACAATGTACTGGCCGGGGACAAAAAGGACATCAAAAAGCCCTGAAACGCCATTACCATACCGATGGTAAACTGACCTGTGATCGTTAAGTACACACCGATCACCAGTACAGCGATATCTGCAATTGCCGATACGATTTGAGGAATGATGCCCATATACTGACTGAGCTTTGCGTATTTCACTTTTTGGGCATTGACACCGGCTTGATACCCTGCCCATTTCTCGAAGAAACCGTTTTCAGCACCGCTGGCTTTGATGCTTTCAATCATTTCAATGGCAGCCACCGTTGCACCGGAAAGTTTTCCCGAATCTCGCATCTGCACACGGGTAATATTCACTCGTTTTTGGGAAATGATTTGCGACAGCACTGCATTGATCAGCACAGAGGATAGTCCCACCAGCGTCAGTATCCAGCTATAACGGATCATGACCACCAGATAAAATACCATCATGGCCGCCTGGATCACCAGCGGCGCAAAGGTATTGACCAGAGTGCGTGCAACTGCCGCATTGGCATCCTTGCGTTGCTGAATATCTCCTGCCATCCGCTGTGAGAAAAATTCCATGGGCATTTTCAGCACCTTCCACATAAAGGTGGTGCTGCCCACCGCCGCAATTTTTGCGTTGATCCGTGCGGAATAAACAGCCTGAATAAAGGAAACGATCAGTTGAACGACCGAAAGCGCTGTCAAACCGTAAAGAAACGGCATAAACCAATCCGGATTCTGCCCTGTCAGCAGTCGATCAAGGAATATGCGAGAAAAAGCAGGATTGATAATACCGATCAGCGATGTGATCACCGTGGTGATGACCGTAAATGCAACCGCCACCGATGCCCCCTTTAGTTTTCCCTTTGCAAAGTCCAATACGCTTTTTGGCTTTCCGCCGGGCTGAAAGGTTTCCGACGGTTCAAACATCAGGCAGATACCTGTGAACGATTGGTCAAATACGTCCATGGATACGGCATAACATCCTTTTGCCGGATCATTGAGGACGGCTTTATTCCCCTTAAATCCATTCAAAACCAGAAAATGATTAAAATTCCAGTGGATAATACATGGAAATTTACCATTTTTCTTTAGATCTTCCGGTTCATAACGATAGCCTTTGGCGATCAGGCCATAGCTTCTTGCAGCTTTGAGCACATTTTTTGCACTGGATCCATCTCTGGATACGCCACAGTCCGCACGAACCTGCTCCAGGGGGATCCACTTTTTATAATAAGCGAGTATCATTGTCAGAGATGCTGCGCCACATTCCAGCGCTTCCATCTGCATCACGACCGGAACTTTGGCAACACCTGTGGTGATCGGCTTCGGGGGGATCTTTACAGCTTTTCCCATGTTCCTACCTCAATTCAAAATGAAGGACATGGGAGAAATGCTCTCAACGGTGATCTGGGCGCGATTGACACCATCGCTCCATTGTCCATCGACTTTTACCGCATAGACCCATTCTCCGCTGTGCAGATCTCCTACATAGCACATATAATCCGTGAATCGTACATCCACCAACACAGGCTCCGCTCCAATTTCCGCCACCGTTCCCTCGTTACCTTCCAATTGGACTTTCTGACCCGGCTTGATTTTAGCAATGTCTGCCTCTTTTACATACACCGTCATCTTCCCATTTTCCACAACGGAAACCGCCGTCATGTTTGTATCAATATGTCCGACAATGCCCCAGATAACAGCTCCGATCAGCAGAATCACAATGGCCGCCAGCACCATCCACACACCCGGATTTGCCACCCGGATGTACTCATTGAGCTGTTCCGGCGAAGATACTCGCTCCATACTCTTTTTTCGGAATACATTTTCCTTCATTGCTTCACCCTCCGATGTACTTTTTGATCGATAGAATGTTCTTGCCGTTTTCATACCGGTAAGAAACTTCGTCCATGCTCTTTTTCACCATGTAAATACCCAAACCGCCAATGGGTCTGTCCTCAGCACAGAGGGTCACATCCGGTTCTGCCGCACTCAGCGGGTCATAAGCAATTCCACCATCCGCAAATGTAACGGTCACCGCCTTGGGATCATCGCTGATTTCCAGGCTTATGGTCACATCCCCGGAATTGACCCCATAGGCATATTTCGCAATATTGCCTAATAATTCATCAATGGCAACATCAATCTGCATCAACGCTTTTGTCGGGCAATGCAGCCGCTCCAGCACCTCATTGACAAAATCCGTCACCTTTTCAATGTTCTCTACCGCCGCCGTGACCGTCAGTTCGTTCATTTCCGCTCCCCCTCACCTGTCTGTATTCTTTGCCGATACTCCAGACAAAGCATCGTGATATCGTCAAACTGCGGGGCTTCTCCCACAAATTCATCGATGTCTTTTTTGATGGACACTAAAATCTGCTCCGGGGATTCCTGTCTATGGGTATCCAGCGCCTTTTTCAGCCGCTCCATGCCATACAGCTCGTTCTGTGCATTGGTCGCTTCGGTCACACCATCGGTGTACTGGAAAATTCTGTCTCCAACTTCAAATTGCATCGTACCAGCGGTATAGCGCATTCCTTCCATTCCGGCTAGGACAAATCCCGGACGGATCTTATAAGGCTCAAATTCTCCACCCGCTTTGCAAATGAAGGGCATTTCATGTCCTGCATTCACATACTGGAACAGTCCGGTTTTCAAGTCAAGAACGCCTTCAAAAGCGGTGATAAACAAGCCTTCACTGTTTGCTTCACACAGCAGGTCATTGACATCCGAAAACACCTTTCCCAAATCGCAGCCGGGAACCGTATGGTCTTTGATAAGGGTCTTGCCAATGACCATAAACAGTGCCGCTGGCACGCCTTTGCCGGAAACATCTGCCATAACGATGGCCAGGTGCTCATCATCCACCATAAAGAAATCGTAGAAATCTCCACCCACCTCTTTTGCCGGGGTCATGGTGGCATAAATATCGATTTCTTTTCGTTCCGGGAAAGCAGGGAAAATGCAGGGAAGCATGGATGCCTGAATGTGCTTTGCAATGTCCAGTTCTGCGCCGATCCTCTCTTTTTCGGCGGTCACTTTGGATAAATTGGCAATATAGTTTTCCAGTTCTGCCAGCATATAATTAAAGCTGTCACTGAGCGATTCGATTTCGTCCCCTGTGCGGATGTGGATGCGCTGATTTTCAAAAGTTCCAAAATTGGTGATTTCCTGGGTAAAATCTGCCAGCTTTCCAAGGGGCCGTGTTACCACCTTGCGAACGAAGAATATGTAGCTGACCATGGTCACGCCGATAATGGCAAAGGAGATCAAAATCATGTTCAGCAGGAAGGAATTGAGGTAAGCGCGAACATCACTCATATCCAGAATATACTGTATTTCCGCAATGGCCTGTCCGTTTTCATCCAGAATAACGGAAACACCGGTATAGTTATAGCCATAGTCGTTATCCGTGACCAGCGGCTGCTCAATGCCTTTATTCTGGGCATAGCACTGCCAGATGGTCACATATTTCTCCATATCGGACGGGTCGTCCGGGTTTGCCGCATCCACATACAGAATATCACTTCCGTAGGGAATCTGGTTCGAGGGGTCATCGCCCATCTGTTCCACCATGGCATCGATGTAGAAGCAAACACTGTCCTCATCCGGAACGACCAGAGAAAGATAGGTAACATCGCCATCCTGCTTCAGTTTGTTAAACAGTGCTGCCATCTGCTGATAAACTTCCGTCTGATCTCCATTTTCAGAAATCACCGCTTTGACATCTTCCACCGGCAACATGGCTGCAATGGCATTACAGTTTGTCATCACACGTTCAGAATACATTCCCTCCAAATAGGATTTCGAGGTTCCATAGCCAAAAATGGAGACAGCCAGAGTCAGCACCACTCCAACAATTCCAAGGGAAACGATAAATTTAGGCAGCAACTTCAGTTTCATCAACATGCTCCTTCATTGAGTATTCTGTAATAAATTTCCGCATCACAACAGCAGCGCCCTCCACAGTAGGGGCAACGCAGTCGGGGATGATCGTACCACACCTTTTTTGCCACGCACAGGAACTGAAATCCGCATTGTGACAACGTCGGTCTCAGCGGCACTTCCACTCCCTTTTTCCAGCAAATGATAAACACTCGCTCCATTCCCACAGCCTGCAATCGACGCATGGCAAAGCGAATCATTTTTGTGGAGAGGCCTTCTCCACGGTATTTGTTCTTTATTCCGATGGATTGAATTTTCCCAACTGGTTTTTGTTGCGGTTGTTCCACCAGATCTGCCGGAAACTTTCCATCCAAAGCGATTTGGGCTAAATCTGTAATGTAAAAATAGAGATAGCCGGCTATTTCCCCTGCTTCCGTTTTCAGCAGATAGAAAAAAGAATCCTCAGCATCAATGCTTTTCTTGATTTCCTCCGCACAATACATCCCATCCCCCACACAGGCATTGCACAGCGCAATTGCGGCATCCACTTCATCAAGTTTGGGCGGCGAAAGATAAAATTGATCTGAGATATGTGTTTCTGTCATAGCGTACCTCTTACGCAGGACAGTATCTTCATCCCCATGGTTATCTGAGAATGCTCTGACATGATCAACCGCCACAGTTCTTGATAATGAGCGTTCAGCCAGCTACTGCACCCTCTATAAACTTCATTGTCCGGTTCTTCTTTCAGAAGCTGTGCCACATCCTCTGGCAAGTAGGAAAAAAAGGTTTCGAAGATATCTGCTTTGACATATTTGTCATCGCCCCATGCTTCAATGCCCTTGCACCAGGAGGCTATATTTTCATAGCCGCAATTTGAGAGTTTTTCTTCCAGCAGGGCGCCCAGCTGGCGATTTCCGGCCAGTGGATCCTGTGCCAAAAGGTGGAGGAAAGAATGGAGCAGATTTCCCTCATCCGGTATTAATGCAGCATTTTCATCGTCTGCTTCAACGATCATCAGCACCCCATCTGGCGCCAGAAATGGCCGCAACGCTTTCAGCACCCTTTCCGGTTCCTGCAAGTGCATCAATACAAATGACAGGTAAATCACATCAAATGCTTCCATTTCCTGCATTTGCTTTGTTAGCAAAATCTGAAATGTGGGATTTTCCACATCGGCGGAGAAAAAGGAAAACTTATCATTTCCAAATCTATCCTGCGCTTCAAGAGCAAGTTCCGGATTGTACTCCAGCCCCACTACTTTTTCCACACAAGGATCCGCAAAACGCTGTACCGTCTTTTCACCGTTGTTGCAGCCAATATCCAACACCCGGATATGCTCTCTCTGTGCAAAAACACGCTCCAACACCGGCTTTTCATAAGCAGATAGCAACCTGTTTTGCACTTTTAGCCTTCGTATTTCCTTTTTTTCGTTGAAAACAGATTGTTTTTGCACCGTTATTTCTCCTTATTGTTCAAATCACCACATAAAGATAATTGAAGATCATTTTTCTTTGATAGTCGCAATATTTCGACTTGTTCTTGATCAATTTGAGCACACCATTGTCGATCTCATCGCCCTGCGCCTCAAAGGGATTGTAGCAACTGACATCATCTCGTATCCGCAAGATGATATCTCCCTCTTTTTTGATCAGTCTAATGGACACATAATGGGGCTTTCCCCCATCTGCAAGCGCAAATTTTATGATATTAAGCAGCAATTCTTCGCATACAAAGTTAATAAAAAACGCTTGTTTCATTCCAATTTCCCATGTTTGGCATAGTTTTTCAACATCAGCAGATATCTGCTGGGCACTTTCTGTTGCAATGGTATAATTACGCTCAAATGAGTAGGCATCGCTGCCATACTGCTTATCGACATATTTTTTCGTTTGGCACAGCAACACAGAAGCAATTAGACAGCACAAAATCTCTGCACCGGTATATGCCGCGCTGAGACCAACAATATTACTCCGAGGTATAAACAGCAGGCCAAGCACCAGCACCGCAACGCAGTTCCGCATTGCGGACATCACTGCCGCTATTTTTGCTCTGCCAATGGATTGCCAAAAGGCCGTCACTACCATATTGATACCTGCAAAAATCATACCAACCGCAAAGATTCGCATGGCCAATACTGCACGGTTCATGTCGGCCTGCCCTTTTAAGCCGAAAAAATGCAACAGTTGTTCGGCCCCCACACCACACAGCATTCCCACCGCTATACCTGCAATCAGCACAACTGTCAACGCTCTTTTTAAAACTGCTAAGATGCCAACAGGATCCGCCTCACCTGCCAAAAATGTAGTCGTCGTCGAAAGTGCATTAGATGCGCCATCGAATACGCCTGAGGGGATCGTGTTGATCGTGTAGATCACGCCGTAAACTGCCACATAAGCAGAACCGGTAGCTCCAAAATACCGCAAAAGCATAGTATTAAAAGCAAGCATAACGATTGCCCCAAAAACATTCGCCGCGCCTACTGCAAATCCATTTGTTACGATGTTTTTTACATCAGCAGGTTTTGCCAGTGCTATGCCCAGCTTTAAAAGTCTGCGTTTTTTTAAGAAATGAGTAAGTAAAACCAGCACGCCCATCATTTCTGCTACGCACAGCGATGCAGAAGCGCCAACGATCCCCCAGCGGAGCACTTTCATAAAGAAAATGTCCAATGTCAAATTCGTTACGATCACCACGCTTGAAGCCAGTGCCGCACATTTGGGATCACTGTCCGTTCTGACGGAAACTGACAAAATGTGGTACATAATAAAAATCGGTGCAGACCACATCACCACTGTCAGATATTGCTGTGCAAGGGGATACAGTTCTTCCGTCACCCCAAGCAACGAGAGAAAGGCTTTCTGGAACAGTAGCGGTATAAGGCTCAACACGCCGATCATCAAGCCCAATCCCAGTTGACCATGAAAGACATCATTGGCTTTTTTTACATCCGCTCCACCCAGCAGACGGCCTATGTGAACATTTGCCCCCACGCCAATGGTCAGGCCCAGCATTGCATATATCAAAAACACAGGGGTTGCGATATTTGCAACTGCCAGTCCGTCGCCGCCCACCAGATTTCCCACCAGCAATGCATCTACAATCGTGCAAACCGTCATTGCCAGAGAAGAGCAAACACTCCAGCGCAAAAAATGTCTGTATGCGCTGGTTGCAAATCTGGTATCCATATCTCGCTCCGATCTATATGATCACATGGTTTTTTCTATGGTCAAAATGTCCGAGAATCCTGTTACTTCAAAGATTTCCATAATTGTGTCGTTTACATCTCTGACGATCATTTTGCCCTGTTTATTCATCACCTTCTGTGCTGCAAGCAATACACGAAGGCCTGCGGATGAAAGGTATTCCAATTGCTGAAAATCAAAAACCAGTTTTTCTACGCCGGAAATACTCTTTTTCAATTCCGCCTCCAACTGCGGTGCAGTCGTGGTATCCAGCCGTCCGATCAAACGCAAAATCAATGCACTTTCACACATATTTTTCTCAATAGTCATGTCTATACCTCCAAATGAAAACATATAATACGAACGATTTTTATCCATGTGTCATGGTATCACATCAAGCGTAACAGAAGCGTAACTTTTCATTTTGAAGTGACAAAAGCCTTCAACAAAGAGCATAACAAAAATCTGCCATTTCCGGGCAATAGAACACCGAAAATGGCAGACTGTTTTTCATATTCTCCGCACCCGGACCATAGGCTGTCCACAGGAGGGATGGATATGGTGATGAGTTGGATCTTTACGGGGATCGTGTTGGTTTCTGTTATCTTTGCGGCACTTTTGGGCAATGGCTCTGCTCTTTCCGCCGCCGTGACCCAGGGGGCGCAGGCTGGGATCACCCTGGCCATTTCTTTGGCAGGCTCTATCTGCCTGTGGACAGGGGTCGGAAAGCTGATGGAAGCCGCCGGTTTGACCGCCAAGCTGTCACAGCTACTGCGTCCCCTTTTGCATCGAATCGTTCCTTCCACCAGAACAAATGCCCCTTTGGCAGGAGCATTATCGGGCAATATCTGTGCCAACTTTCTGGGGCTGGGCAACGCCGCCACTCCCATGGGCATTCAGGCTGTTCGGCTGATGCAAAATCCCGACCGCCCCGGGGTAGCTTCCCACGAAATGTGTCGGCTGATCGTACTGAACACAGCTTCCATCCAGCTGATCCCGGCCAATGTGGCCGCTGTCCGGGCAAGTCTCGGCTGCGCCACCCCTTTCGACATTTTACCGGCGGTGTGGGTCACCAGCCTTTGCTCCGCCGCAATGGGACTGGCAGCCGCCTTTCTTTTAGGAAGGGTGTGGAAAAAATGATTGACTACATCGTTCCCCTGCTGTTGCTGATCGTCTGCTGTCTTACCTTGCGCAAGCAGGAAAACGCCTATGATCTGCTGCTATCCGGTGGCAAAGAAGGGCTTAAAATTCTTGTTTCCATCGTCCCCTCTTTGGTGCTGCTGCTCACCGCCGTAACCATGCTGCGGCAAAGCGGCGCAGTGGAAGTTTTAAGCCACTTTTTCGCCCCGGTCTTTGATTTCTTCGGTATCCCACCGGAAACCGCCGTTTTGGTGCTGATCCGCCCCATCAGCGGCAGTGCCGCTCTGGCAGTGGGTACAGACCTGATGGCCACCTACGGCGTAGACTCCCTCATTGGTCGCACCGCCGCCGTGATGCTTGGTTCCACGGAAACCACTTTTTACACCATCAGCGTCTATTTTGGTGCGGCAGGCATTAAGAAGACACGCTACTGTGTTCCGGCAGCTCTCATTGCAGACTTTACTGGTTTTTTTATGGCCAGCTTGACCACAAAACTGTTTTTTGCGTAAAAAAGAGGCTGCGGTTGCAGCCTCTTTTCTTATTTTGCCAATTCGTTGGTATCCACACTGTTGCGGTAGACCACAAAGCGCTGATACAAAAATTCTGTCACCATATTGATGACCATGTTGATAGCTGTTACCAGATATTCATTCCAGCCCATATTACCAGCCAACTGATGTTCCAGCAGTGTAGACAGGGGTGTAAACACACAGTAGTACAGGGCAACCAGCAGCATGGCTCTGCTCAGATTTTCCGTGGATTTGAAGGTATATCTGCGGTTGAATGTAAAATTCCACAGCACCGACAGCACCAGAGCGATCAGATAAGACAACCAATACTCCCAGTGGAGCAGTTCATTCATCAACGCAAAACTGCCCATCTGGATAATACCGGCAGAAGCGGAGAACAGAACAAATTTTAATGTACGAAAGATTTCCTTGTTTTTCATAACATACCTTTCAAAAAATGCCGCAGCAAAAGCTGCGGCATTTGTCGATTACTCTTCGTCGTCCTCGAAGGAGAATTCCAGCGTCTCACCGCAGTTGTCGCAGATGATGCTGCCCTTTTCCAGAGTCTCCTCGTCAAAGTCGATGATATTGCCGCAGGCGCACTCTACTTCGTAGACGGTGGTATCCTCGTCACCGAAGTCGAAGCCTTCGTCCTCGTAATCTTCGTCTTCTTCGTCGAAATCGTAGTCGTCATCCTCGTCGTCATCGTAATCGTCTTCATCATCCATGATGAAGTCCTCGATGGCGTCCAGATCCTCTTCGATCTCGTCCAGCTCGTCGGAAATGGCGATGGTGGTTTCTTCCACATCCTTCAGCCGCTTGGTCACATCACCCAGCAGATCAACAATCGCTGCGATCATCTTGCCCTCATCGGTTTCGGTGCTCAGCTTCAGGCCGTCCATCAGGCCCTTGAGATATGCGGACTTTTCACAAATAGTCATTGCTGTTTCCTCCTAGCTTTGTTATGGGATTGTAAATAATTAGACCTTGGAACGGCCCAGGTACTCGCCGGTACGGGTGTCGATCTGGATCTTGTCGCCCTCGTTGATGAACAGGGGCACCTTCACCTCAGCGCCGGTCTCCAGAGTAGCGGGCTTCAGGGTGTTGGTAGCGGTGTTGCCAGCGAAGCCGGGGTCGGTAGCGGTAACGACCAGGTCAACGAAGTTGGGAACTTCCACGCCGAAGACCTTGCCCTTGTAGCTCATAACGGTGCAGATGTCGTTCTCCTTGATGAACTTGAAGCTGTCGTCCAGAACATCGCCGTTCAGAGGCTCCAGTTCGAAAGTCTCCTGGTCCATGAAGTAGTACAGCTCGCCGTCGTTGTAGGAGTACTCCATCTTCTTTCTCTCAATGAAAGCGGTGGGGAACTTGGCAGAGGGGTTCAGAGAGGTTTCGGTCACGCCGCCGGTGATGACATTTCTCATCTTCACACGAACGAAAGCAGCGCCCTTACCGGGCTTCACATGCTGGAACTCGATGACCTGCATAACCTTGCCGTCCATCTCGAAGGTAATGCCGTTTCTAATTTCGCCTGCAGAAATCATTTTAATGATCCTCCTAAAGATTAAGTGTTTTCTTCTTTAACTGGTTTATTCTAACCTAAAAACTTATATTTTGCAAGAGGCAAATGGCTTATTTTCAAAGAATAATAAGATTTTTGGGACTATGAGCCAAATTTTCGTGTCCATTCTCCAGATAAATGCAGCAATCTTCAATACGGACACCGAATTTTCCGGGCAAATAGATACCCGGTTCTGCAGAGCACACTGCACCGGCAGGAATGGGTTGATCGTTACGGGTATTGGGGCTGGGGCTTTCATGAACTTCCAGACCCACACCGTGACCATAGCCGTGGCTGAAATAAGGGCCGTAACCGGCATCGGCAATGACCTTCCGGGCAGCGCCGTCAATATCCTGACCAATGGTTCCGGCCTTGGAGATCGCCAGTCCTGCCAGCTGGGCTTCCAGTACAGTGTTGTAAACTTTCTGCATTTCTTCGGTAGCATAACCCATGGCGACGGTACGGGTCATATCGGAGCAGTAGCCCTGATAGATCACGCCGAAGTCCATGGTCACAAAGTCGCCTTCCTGAAGCTTGCGCTCTCCTGCTACGCCGTGGGGCATGCTGGTGTTGGGGCCGGAGACCACAATGGGATCAAAAGACAGACCCTGCGCACCATTTTTGTACATGCAGTAGATCAGCTCTGCCTGCACTTCCAATTCACTCATGCCAACTTTGATCCGGGGCAGTACCTCGGCAAAGGCCTTGTCGGTAATATCCTGCGCCTTGCGCATCAGATCCAGTTCCCATTCTTCTTTCACATCCCGGAAACCGTTGATCTGCCGGTTGAAAGGCACCAGTTTTGCATTCAGATTATCCTCATAGCCTTTAAACTCTGCCACGGTCAAATACCGCTCTTCAAAACCCAGCGTCGTCACGCCGAAGTCTGCAATGGCGGTGTTCAGCCGCTTGTAGTAGCTGTTATCCCGGTTGATCTCCAGCACCTCAAAGCCCTTGAGGCTGGCGCAGGCAGACTCGATATAGCGGCTGTCGGTAAAGTAGCGGCAGCCCTTCTTGGTGACGATGGCAACGCCCTCGGCAATGTCAAACTCGGCACCGTAATGGCGGCTGTAACGGGAAGTCAGCAGCAGACCGTCCACTTCGCCATCCAGCAGTGTCAAATACTTATCAAGATTTCTCATCATTTGATCCTCCTGTTTCTTGCAATGAATATAAATGGCAATTCCAGCACATGCCGTGCTTTCAGCCAGAATGTATGATTATCGATGGCCTTGACCAGAATGGAGGTCACACCTGCACAGTTGCCCCCCAGGGTGTCCGTAAAAATCTGATCGCCCACCAGCGCCGCATTTTTCTTGCCCTCCTTAAATTGGGCAAGGCACCGGACAATACCCTTGGAAAAAGGCTTTTTTGCATGGGTAATACAGGGTATTCCGTAATGCTCGCAGAAAATCTTCACCCGGTCATTCTTGGAATTGGACACCACACAGATCTGAACATCCGATGCTGCCATTTTTTGAAGCCAGCTTTCCATTTCCTTCGTGGGAATATTGGTGGTATATGGCACGATGGTGTTGTCGAAATCCATCATCAAAAGCTGAATATCCTGTTTGTGCAGGAATTCCGGGGTGAGATCCGTCAGCTTTTCTGTGATAAACCGGGGCAGCAGGGAAAAAGACATAGCTTTGACCAATCCTTCATACAATATGGCAGTATTATAGCACACAAGGAGCGATTTGTCCATGGAAATTGTGCTCTATACAGCCATGACGGCGGCAGAATTTGAAAAAAACAGTTCTTTTTCTTCTAAAATTGCCTGGATGGCCTGCCACTTCTCCCCCTATGGAACAGGGCTTTCCAATCTTCCCACTGCCCTGCCAAAAGGAAGTCTTCTCATTCTCAACGATCGAACGCCCATTTGCGGTCACGATCCTGCATTGATCGCCGCCCAATTGGAGGAGATTGTTCAGGCGTTTGGATGCAGCGGTCTTTTACTGGATTTCCAGCGCCCCGGCGCAGAGGCTGTGGCTGCTGCAGTGTCCGGGCTTTCCTGCAAAGTCGCTGTCACCCCGGCCTATGCCCAAGCACTGGACTGTGCCGTATTTCTGCCTCCACTACCGCTGACCGTTCCCCTCTCCCAACATATTTCACCCTGGCAAGGTCGAGAAATTTGGGTAGAAGCGGCGTTAGAGCGAATCTGCATTCGTGTGACCACTGAGGGCAGCCGGGAAATTGAGGCTTCCCCTTTTCCCTGTCCCCATGTGGACGAGACACTGCACTGCCGCTATGGCATCCATGTACAGCCCCAGCAGATCGACTTTCACCTGCACCGGGATGCAGCTGCGCTATCCGCCCTCATGGAAGAAGGCAGCAAACTGGGCATCACCCAATATGTAGGTCTTTATCAGCAATTAGGGTCGTTTTCTTCCCAGGCCACCGCACAAGATACCGCCCGTTTCCAGTTGTGAAGCTGCGCTTTGCGCTGCGCTTCATCCATTTCGGGGTCAAAGATGCGATCCACCGCCCAATTGGCACGAATTTCATCCAAGCTTTGCCAGTAGCCCACCGCCAGGCCAGCCAGGTACGCTGCGCCCATGGCGGTGGTTTCCACACAGCGTGGCCGCATGACCGGAGCGGCAGAAATATCCGCCTGGGTCTGCATCAGGTAGTTATTGGCAGAAGCACCGCCGTCCACTTTCAGGCATTCCAGCGTAATGCCGCAATCATTGGCCATGGCTGCCAATACATCATTGGTCTGGTAAGTAATGGAGTCCAGGGTGGCACGAATGATGTGGTACTTATTGACCCCACGAGTCAAGCCTACGATCGTGCCCCGGGCATAAGCATCCCAGTAAGGTGCACCAAGGCCCGTAAAAGCCGGCACCACATAGCAGCCGTTGGTATCGCTGACCTTTCGCGCCATATACTCCGAGTCAGAAGCCGATTCTACAAATCGCAGCTCATCTCGCAGCCACTGGATGGCTGCGCCAGCCACAAAAATGGAGCCTTCCAGAGCATACTGTACTTTGCCATTTAATCCCCAGGCGATGGTGGTCACCAGGCCATTTTGGGAAAACATAGGCTTTTCACCGGTGTTCATCAGCACAAATGCACCGGTACCATAGGTACACTTGGCTTCGCCGGGGGCAAAGCAGGTCTGTCCAAAGAGCGCCGCCTGCTGATCTCCTGCTGCACCGGCGATGATCACCGGCGCTCCAAAGAACTGAGCATCGGTCTTGCCGTAACACATACTGCTGGGCACAACCTTGGGAAGCATGGATTTGGGGATGTTCAGAATTTCCAGAATTTCTTCATCCCAGCAAAGGGTGTTGATATTAAACAGCATGGTTCGGGAAGCATTGGAATAGTCCGTCACATGGACATTTCCTCCGGTCAGCTTCCAGATGAGCCATGTCTCCACCGTACCAAACAGCAATTCTCCCCGCTGCGCCTGTTCTCTTGCCCCGGGCACATTGTCCAATATCCAGGCAATTTTCGTGCCGGAGAAGTAGGGGTCAATGACCAAGCCGGTCTTTTGCCGGATCACCTCTGTCAACCCACGGTTGCGCAGTTCCTGGCAACGCTCTGCCGTCCGACGGCACTGCCAGACAATGGCATGATAAATCGGTCTGCCGGTCTGCTTGTTCCAGACAACGGTCGTCTCTCGCTGGTTGGTAATGCCGATGGCTGCAATATCGGACGCTGTGGCACCGATGTTACGCAGTGCCATCTGGGCAACTTCCAGTTGCGTGGTAAATATCTCATCGGCATCATGCTCCACCCAGCCGGGCTGGGGGAAGATTTGGGTAAACTCCTTTTGGGCTACACTGCATACTTTCCCTTCCTTGTCAAAAAGGATGCAGCGGTTGGATGTCGTGCCGGAGTCCAAAGCCATAATATACTGTGCCATAGGGGATGCTCCTTTCCCATTTTCTAACCAAATCATATCATATACCCTTCCAAAAGGCAAGAAAAGCCGAACAGAAAAACAACTTGCATTTTTCACCGGAAAGCGGTATGATTTTGAAAAAGCAAAAGGAGGATACGCCATGAACATTTTTCTGACTTTGGCTTACCTGTTTTTCATCGGTTCTGTATTTGGCTGGGTGCTGGAATTGCTGTTTCGCAACATTGTCCACAAAAGCACTACCTGGATCAATCCCGGCTTCTGCACCGGCCCCTACCTGCCCATTTACGGATTTGGCCTGTGCACGCTGTATTTGCTGGCATCTCTCGAAGGTTTGAATTTGATTGCCGATCCCCTGTGGAACAAGGTAGTTCTATTTATTGCCATGGCCGTTGGCATGACCGCCATCGAATATGTGGCCGGTATCTTTTGTCTAAAGGTATTTAAGGTGCGGCTGTGGGACTATTCTGATTGCTGGGGCAATATTCAGGGCATTATCTGTCCTTCCTTCTCTCTTGCTTGGGCGGCACTGGGTGCTGTGTACTATTTCTGCATCCACCCCTATATTCTGGAGGGGCTACAATGGCTGTCGGAAAATTTGGCATTTTCCTTCTTTATCGGAATGTTTTTCGGTGTATTCATCATTGATGTCGCTCACTCCGGTCAACTGGTGCTGAAACTGAAGAAATTCGCCGAAGAACGGAAAGTGGTTCTGGCCTTTGAAGGCATCAAGGGGTACCTGCGGGATAGACACAAAAGCGCAGGCCGCAAGTATCGCTTCTTCTCCCCCTTCCACTCCGACACGCCTTTGCGTGAACACCTGAAAGCTTTCGTTGAAACCATTGAAAAGCAGAGAAAAGAGAGGAAAAAGTAAATGCGCCTGCTGTTTGAATTAAAAGAAGACGGCCTTGACCCAAACGGCATCGTATTTGCCCGGCATTCCGCCCGTGCCATCATCATTCAAGATGGTGCTGTTGCCATGGTTTACAGCCGGAAATACGACTACTATAAATTCCCCGGCGGTGGTATCGAAAAGAACGAAGATCCTATTCATGCCATGATTCGGGAGACCGCCGAAGAAGCCGGGCTCAGGGTATTACCGGAAACCATCCAGCCCTATGGCTATGTTCATCGGGTCAGCAAAAGCGACCATCCCGATGCAGATATTTTCCTTCAGGATAATTTCTACTATCTGTGCCGGGCAGAAGCGGATATCGGTCAAAATTTAGATGACTACGAGGCAGAGGAAGGCTTCACTCCCCTTTGGGTCGCCCCGGAAACCGCCATCGAAGTCAACCGCTTCCACGACCATGGGATCACTGATCAAACCATGCTGGAACGGGATGCACAAGTGCTGGAACAATTGGTAGCCGAGCTCTACCTATAAAAATCAGGGAACGGCGCAAAGCCGTTCCCTTTTCTTTTAGACAGTGCCTGTAATGACCAAGGTAGCCGTGCCGGGTGTTGTGATATATGCACCTTCTGCATTCTGCTGGAAGGTAGCTGCCGGGACGGTGATCTGCCCTGCCACAGTGGTAAACAGGCCGTTGGTTTCGTCATAGGTGTAGCTTGTGGGTGCTGTCCATGCCGTACCGTTGAAAGTGACCGTAATGTTGCGCAGTCTCGGGTCAAAGGTATCCGTCAACACGATCTGATCAGCTGCCGTTGCATCCACTGCACCACTGTTGGTGATCACAAAGGTATAGGTCAGCTGACCGTTCTCCTGAACGGTGGTGGGGCTGAGGGCTTTGGTGATCCCCAGCTGCGTTGCCGTGCGTGCGTTGACCACCGCCTGCGCCGTCAGCGGTGTCAGCAGGCCGCCACCGGTAACGGTTGCGGTATTGGTAATGGTTGCCGTCTGTCCAAAAGGTGCAAACTCCGTCACATCCGCTTCATAAGCGATCAACACATCTCCACTTGCCGGGACAGTGATGCCCGTAAAGGTCAGCGGTGGCCCTGCCGTGACCGTCGGTGCAGCAGCCAGCGTTCCATTGACAAAGAAGCGCACCGTTCCGTCCCGATAAGCCAGCGGATAAAGGGTTCCTTCGCCAAAAGCGTAACCGCCCAGGTCATCGGTAACCGTCACATCCGTCACCGGGGCTGTACCGGTGTTCACGAGGGAGATAACATAGCTTACTTTTCCCTCCCGATCGTACAGATCTGTGATCGCTGTTTTTGTGACAGCCAGTGTTTCCACCAATTCTCCCACAACGGTGTTGGAGTCCGTAGAACCACCGGTGTAGGAAAGGGTCGCAAAGTTTGTAAATCTTACCATTTGATCCACTCCCATAGATTTTCTAAGGCTTCCGCCCAGATCATCTTATGCCTGTCTGTCGAAATATGTGCTACACCGGGACATTTTGCCGCTTGGGCGCAAAAATATGGGGCCGTTTTTCGGCCCCATATTTTTTATTAGGTTTCGGGAACAACTCGATACCAAATCGTTCCGTCGATATTTTCCTCAACTACCTTATACCCTTCTTCGATTTTGACACCGGTGGTGCCATTCCAAACATCATTGCTGGCGATCTGGGTGCTGGGATCACGGGAGTACAGACCGCCTTTAATGATGATGCTGCCACGATCGCTATTGCTGATATTGAAGAAATGATCGGCTGTTTCGCCAGAGAAAGTGCCGCCGTTAATTTCAACGATACCGCCTAAGTTTGCATAAACCAGATGGCTATTACCGGTGCTGACATAATTGCCGCCATTAACGATGACCTTTGCACCTTCTCTTGCCCAAATGAGGAAATAATTGCTGGTCACGGTAGCATCGCCATCCAGAGTCACCACATCTGCTGCCCCCTGGCTTTTGTCCACACGAATGGCGCTGTAATTGTCGTTTTTATATACATCAACGGTCATATCGGTAGAGAAATTGATATATTCTGCGCCAGATTGGATTCTGTCATTCAATTTTGTAAGTTCAAGTATGAATGCATTGTCAAATTGTGCATTGGCCTGAACGGCTTCCACCATGTAAATCAGTGCGCAGGTAACGCCTTCGTATTTTTCAGCGGCCACTTCTTCGGGCATGGTAATGGTCACTTTCAGGAGCATATCCTCGCTGCCGGGCTCCAGAGTGCCATTAGGTGTGACAACACTATTATCTTCTTCACTCAGCATTGCGACAGCAGGCACATCCTCCGTCACATTTTCCACCTGGATTTTCAGTGCTTTCAGAAGCTCACTATCTGCACCGTTTTGCTGCACAAATCTGGTGCGGTACTTGACATTCACCGTGCTGTTGTTCGTAATTCTGATGTTAAAAGTAGCGGTGTCGCCGGGAACCATATTGCTGATGGTGATGGTGTTGCTGTCCTCTGCCAGTGTTGCACCGGACTGAGGAAGAACCGTTCCAAGAGACGAGGTGTACCTTATTTCGCCGTCTACGCTGGCGACCACATCCACATTACCGGAAGTGACGGCAACATTGACCTGGCTCTGGCTGGTGAACAGTGCAAAAGTCGAACCTGCGATCAGGCTCATGCACAGTGCGATGGTGCTGATAGAGGATAATAAAACCTTCTTTTTCATCATTCTACTTCCTTTCGTTTCCTACTCTTCAGTTGTAAATTCTTTGACCTGCCAACATGTTCCGATTTTGGGGGCGGTCACTCCCCTTTTCCATTCCCGTTTTCGGAATGTCCTCCTTTCTTCCTCAATCTATCATTGATACGCTGCGCAAGCGCAGCAGGATCAATCCATTGTTTGACACGGCGGCAATTTCTCTTCCCCACGCTCCAACTGCGCAACTCTGCGTCGAAGCTGGTCGATTTCAATATCTCTCCGCTGTTTTTCCGCCAGTTCCTGTTTCTTCTTTTCCTGCTGATACAAACCAACGATTTTCAATACTTCCATCAGCATGATGATCGCGCAGGGAACGATCACGCAAAAAACAATACCCGGTGTTGTTTTCAGCACACTGATCACAAGCCCCGGAAGAAATGCCTGCCCCGTGACTTTTCCGATCACATAATTGGTATTATTCGGTATGGAGGTATCAATGCGTTGGGTCAGTGTTTCTGTGTCGGAATTCTTATTGTCTCCTGCCAGTTCAATGATATAGCCGCCGCTTTCTTTTTCTGTAATAGCGGTAATGCGGTGGGTGATCGTGACTTGACTGGTGTAGACATAGCGAATGGTCAGCACATCTCCCACTTGAAGGCTCCGATACCATTGTTCCGCCAACGCCTCATCTTCCGGCACGACTTTCACAAAAACCATTGAACGCAATGGGATGCTCTTGATTCGGTAGGCTGACACATCCGTCCGGTCACATTTTTCCATAGAATTTGAGGCAACGATCCTTAGCTGATATCCAAAGATCTCTGCCGTTCCATCATTGCCCTTTCTCGAAAAAAGGGTCAGCAATATCGAAAAAACGCATATTGCCAGAAATAGATACAGCAAGATATTCCCGGCGATCTTGCCGACTTTTTTCAGTTTTTTCATAAGTACCCCACTTTTTCTGTCTCGAAATTTAAAATATGCAACCGCTTTGACTGCCATCATTATAGTCACCACAAAAGGACAAATGCTGTTGGTTTTTGTCCCGGCCGTATTTTTTCTTTTTACTTGTAAGACTGATGCTGTTTTTCTGATTTTATTTAGAAATAACAAAAGCACCGACCCTGCTTTTGGCAGGATCGGTGCTTAAAAGTATATTGGTATTTTATGCACAGGATACCGTGCATCCGTCACTCAATGTGACTGTGATTTGAAATATGGTCTTCGCAGTAACAGTGATATCCATTACAACGGGAACAATAACGGAACTCCAGTTCGGGATTGGAAATATCCGTCCGACCACAGACAGTACAGCGGTGGGTGTACGGTGCTTTGGGCTTGGCAGTGGTCGCTTCGTACGAGCCTGCGCTGGGGAACGGAATGGTGCCGGTCTTGGGCGCTGCTTTTTCCTTCTTCCCCTTCTTTTTAAACAGCCGCCGGGCATTGACCCGCCAGCTCATGGGAATCACATTGAACACATCTTTTCCAAAGAACAGGAAGTAGTTGGCAATGGAGATCACCGAGAACAAATTCAGAGGGAACGGATATACCACCAAGCCGAAAATCACCAACACCAGATCAAACAGGGCAAAAATCCAGGCTTTCACCGGAATAATGAACAGGAGCAGGAACTGGGCATTGGGATACAGGGTGGCGTAGCCCAGGAACAGGCTCAAGTTCAGATAGTACACATCTGCCTGACAGTTGAAAATCATGCAGTAAATATCCATCAGCACAACGCCGCACAGGTAAAACAGAGTAAACCGGCAAGTGCCCCAGGCGTTTTCCATAGCCCGCCCCAGAGAGTAATAACACAAAAGAGAAATGGCCACCAGCAGGAAATTACTGTCCCCCAATCCGTAAGTCAGTGGATAGGTAAACAGCCGCCAAATCTGACCGTGCAGGATCGCTTCTCTGTCAAAGCACAGATAATAATACAACACATAATTTTGGCTGGCAAAAGCGAACAGATACACCAATGCCGCACCCAGGGATACATACAGCATCAGGTTCGGAATACCCTTGTCCCGATGCCGAAAGCAGAACCGTTCAAACCGGTTTCGCAGACTTTTCATAGCGTTCATCTCCATATCTTTGTTGAAAATGATTATACCAGCAATCTTTTAAAAAGTCTACTATATAATTGTAAACAAAATCGAAAAAAGGTCTTGACTTTTGACAAAATATGAGTAAAATATATTCTCGAACTGCATATAAGCCTTATCAAGAGCGGTGGAGGGAACGGCCCGATGAAACCCGGCAACCTGTTAATTCAAGGTGCCAAAT
>CAZJCA010000018.1:0-26015 GCA_964544505.1 uncultured Oscillospiraceae bacterium | reverse complement strand
ATCATATCTTTTTCTTTTCACCAATTTGGGTCACATCTATTTACACCGCAGAATGCGCCGAAAAAGAATTGGGTGCAGTATTGCAATTGTGCAGGTTTTAGAGTATAATAGTTACGCTTTTTATTGAATCGGAGGATTTTACATTGAAAACCAGTGATTTTTGGTATGACTTGCCGGAGGAACTGATCGCTCAGACCCCTCTGGAGAAACGGGATACTTCCCGGCTTCTGGTGTTGGATCGGAAAACCGGCGAAAGAACACATAAACATTTTTACGATGTCATAGACTATTTGCAGCCCGGCGACTGTCTGGTGATGAATGACTCTCGGGTTTTGCCTGCAAGACTTTTGGGCCATCGTCCCACCGGCGGCGCTGTGGAAGTGCTGCTGCTTCGTGATCTGGGCAACAAGAAATGGGAATGCCTGTGCAAGCCCGGCCGGAAAATGCAGGTGGGCAGCGAAGTGATTTTCGGCAATGGCGAGCTGACCGCTACCGTAGCAGAAGTGAAAGAGGACGGTAATCGCATTGTGGAATTCCACTACGATGGTATTTTCCTGGAAGTGCTGGAACGGCTGGGGAAGATGCCCCTGCCGCCCTATATCAAGGCTGAATTGCAGGATCAGGAGCGGTATCAGACCGTCTATTCCAAGGAAATTGGCTCTGCGGCAGCCCCTACTGCCGGCCTGCACTGGACACAGGAATTGCTGGAAAAGGTGAGGGAAAAGGGTGTGAAAACCGCCTTTGTCACCCTCCATGTTGGCCTTGGCACCTTCCGCCCGGTGAAAGCGGACGAGATCACCGATCACCACATGCATGCAGAACTGTGTCAGATCAGCCAGGAAACTGCCGATATTCTCAATCAGACCAAGGCGGAAGGCGGTCGGATCATCTGCGTGGGCACTACCTCTTGCAGAACACTGGAAAGCCTTGTGAACGACGATGGCAGCTTTGAAGAAAAGTCCAAGTGGACGGAGATTTTCATCTATCCCGGCTATGCGTTTCAGGCAATGCAGGGACTGATCACCAATTTCCATCTGCCGGAAAGTACGCTGGTGATGCTGGTTTCCGCTTTCGCTGGAAGAGAGAATGTGCTGGCAGCTTACGAAGAAGCTGTGAAGGAAAAGTATCGTTTCTTCTCCTTTGGCGATGCCATGCTGATTATTTGACCCCGACAAGTGAGGTAGAGTATGTTTGAATTGAAGAAAACCGAAGGCAAAGCCCGTCGGGGTGAGTTTACCTGCGCCCACGGCACGGTTCAGACCCCGGTATTTATGAATGTGGGCACTCAGGGTGCCATCAAGGGCGCATTGAGTGCAGAGGATCTGAAAAACATCGGCTGTCAGGTAGAATTGTCCAATACTTACCATCTGCACCTTCGTCCCACGGACAAGGTGGTTCGTGAAATGGGTGGTCTGCACAAGTTCATGACCTGGGATGGTCCCATTTTGACCGATTCCGGCGGATTTCAGGTGTTCAGTCTGTCTTCTTTGCGGAAAATCAAGGAAGAGGGCGTGTATTTTTCCTCCCATATCGATGGACATAAGATCTTCATGGGACCGGAGGAAAGTATGCAGATCCAGTCCAACCTTGGCTCGGATATCTGTATGGCCTTTGACGAGTGTATTGAAAACCCTGCGCCGAGAAAATATGTGCTGGACAGCGTGGATCGCACCTATCGCTGGCTGGTGCGCTGCAAGGCAGAAAACGCCCGGTTGAATGCATTGCCCGACACGGTTAATCCGCAGCAGATGCTCTGGGGTATCAATCAGGGCGGTACTTATCACGATATTCGTGTGGATCACATGAAGCGGATCGCAGAGCTGGATCTGCCCGGCTACGCCATCGGTGGTCTGGCAGTGGGCGAAACAGCGGAGGAGATGTACGACATCATCGAAGCCGTGGAAGAGCACATGCCCGTCAATAAGACTCGTTATCTGATGGGTGTGGGTACGCCCAGCAATATCATTGAAGCCGTTGCCCGTGGCGTAGACTTCTTTGACTGCGTGATGCCAGCCAGAAATGCCCGCCACGCCCGTCTGTTTACCTGGGATGGTGCAATCAACCTGAAAAATGCCAAGTATCAGCTGGATGAGCGTCCCATTGACGAGCACTGCGATTGCCCGGTCTGCCGCCGCTATTCCAGAGCTTACATTCGCCACCTGTTTGTGGCAGAAGAAATGCTTGCAATGCGCCTGTCTGTTATGCATAATCTGTATTTCTACAATAAGTTGATGGAAAAAATCAGAGAGGCTCTGGATGAAGGACGGTTTGAGGACTTCCGTCGTGAATATTCTGTTAAATTAGGACAGAGAATCTAAAATGCCCTTGCAATTTGTGGAAACAATGCTATAATAATCTGGATATTAAACAAAAGGAGTTTTTTCAATGTTGCATTTTTTAGCTGACGCAGCCTCGGATGCTACCACAGCAGGCGGCGGTATGATGACCACCGTTATCATGCTGGTTCTTATGATCGCCATTTTCTACTTTATGATGATCCGTCCTGAGAACAAGCGCAAGAAGGAAGCCGAGCAGATGCGTTCTGCCATGAAGGTGGGCGATAAGGTCACCACCATCGGCGGCATTGTCGGCAAGGTCGTTGATGTGAAGGAAGACAAGTTCGTCATCGAGACCGGTGCTGATCAGGTTCGCATCGAGTTTGCCAAGTGGGCACTGTCCACCAACGAGACCGGTGCTGAGCGTGCCAAGGAAGAAGCCAAGAAGGCTCAGGAAGCTGCTGCAAAGGCAAAGGCTGAGAAGAAGGCTGCTAAGGGTAAGTAAATATGAAAAAGTCCTCTGTTTGCGCAGAGGACTTTTTTCTGCCTGATCCCCACGACGAAAGTCGTGGGGATTTTTCTTGTCATGGAGGGGCGGCTTCCCACATAGGCTGTTGTAGGAGTGATGGACATGAACTGTGCATGGAAAGAACTGCTGGCTGTTCTGCCCCCTTGGCTGCAAAGAGAGGTGGACAGGCAGGGAAGAGATACACTACAAGAGATCAGGCTGCGAAAAGGGCAGCCTGCGGTATTGATAAAAAAGGAGGGGCGAACGACCCTTGCCCAAGAAGTCACGGAAGAAGACCTGCGATATGTGGTCAATATGGCCTGCCGGTATTCTCCCTGGACGATCCAAACGACAGCGCAGGGCTATATCACGATTTCCGGTGGACACCGGATCGGAATGTGCGGCGAAGCCCTCCATCGTAACGGAAGGATGTCCGGCATCGGAACGCTGACCTCTTTGAATATTCGCATTTGTCGGGATTTTCCGGGAATCAGCCGCAACCTGTGGTTGCATCAGGAGTCCATATTGCTGATCGGTCCACCGGGCAGCGGCAAAACCACTTTGCTTCGGGATCTCATCCGCCAGCGGTCTCGGCGTGAGAATATAGCAGTGGTGGACGAGCGTGGAGAGATATTTCCCACTGCCGCCGATTTTTTAAAAGGGGAAAACACGGATGTGATCAGCGGCTGCGGCAAGGCACAGGGGGTGGAAATGGTGCTGCGTGTCATGTCACCTCAGTGTATTGCAGTAGATGAGATCACCGCAGCAGAAGATTGTGATGCGCTGATACAAGCCGGAAAATGTGGCGTGACCATGCTGGCAACGATCCATGCCTCTTCGGCCTCGGATCTGCGCAGCAGACCGATCTACGATAAGCTTCTATCCAGCGGCTTATTTGAACGAATGGTGATTTTACAAATGGACAAGTCCTGGCGGACGGAAAGGATGGTACGATGATGAAACTTTTGGGTGCAGTGTTGATCATTGTCGGTTGCGGCGGCGTTGGTTTTGCCATGTGTCAGAATCATCGCCACATTGAGCGTGCCATGGAGCAGTTGATCAAAAGTCTGGATTGGATGGTTTTGGAGTTGAATTTCAGAATGCCGCCTCTCAGCGACCTTTGTCATGGGGCGGCGCAGGTCAGCAAAGGATGTGTCAGCCGGGTGATGGAAAACCTTTCCGTGGAGTTGGAGCGACAGCTGACACCCAATGCAGCCGCCTGCATGGCAGCGGCATTGGCATCTGAATCCAAAGTGCCGCCACTGGTAGAAGAGCACCTGCGCAATCTGGGGACGACGCTGGGACAGTTTGATCTGCACGGACAAATTGCAGAGCTGGAAGCGACTGCGGCCCTCTGCCGCCGGGATGTGGAGGCTTTGAGAGGCAACCGGGAGTTGCGTCTTCGCAACTATCAAACGCTGGGGATCTGTGCCGGGGTCGCACTGGTGATTTTATTTCTATGAGTATGGACATTGATCTGATTTTCAAAATTGCGGCGGTGGGCATTATTGTTTCGGTTCTAAATCAGGTTTTGACACGCTCCGGACGGGACGAACAGGCCACCATGACCACTTTGGCAGGGCTGGTGGTGGTACTGATGATCGTGGCACAAAAGATATCTGAGCTGTTTGAACTGGTGAAGACCTTGTTCCAGTTTTAATATGGAGCAGTTCTTTCGAGCGGTAGCTTTGGTGCTTCTGGCTGTTGTTTTTGTGCTGATTTTGAAAAACAGCAGCAAAGGGATCGGGGAATTGCTGTCGCTGCTGGTGTGCTGCATGGTGATGATGGCTGCGGTCAGTTATCTGGAGCCGGTCATCGCTTTTGTGGAGACGGTACAAGACTTAAGTGGGCTGGATGGGGATATGCTCAAGATCCTTTTAAAAGTGGTTGGGATCTCTGTGACTGTTGAAATTGCAAGTTTGCTTTGTGATGATGCCGGCAACAGTGCTATGGGAAAGACCCTGCAAATATTAGCAACGGCAGTGATCCTGTGCCTGTCATTACCCATGCTGACCTCGCTTCTTCGATTGATAGAAGGGATACTGAAGCGTATATGAAAAAATTGTTACTTTTGGGCATACTATTGCTGCTGGTGACCATTCCTGTTTCTGCCACCGGGATCGTTGCACCGGAAGTGCCTGAGGATGGAGAACAGCTGTTTCCGTCACAACAGGAGGATTTTGGGGACGGCCTGTGGCATATCGTCACAGAAGCTTTCCGACAGGGAAGGCCGGAATTTGCAACCAGTGTGAAACTATGTATGAGTGCCATCGCCACAACATTGATCCTGTCGCTGCTTCGCAGCTATGATGGGAAGAGCAAACCCATCGTTGAGCTTTCGGGAGTTTTGGCTGTATCGGCAATTTTTCTGGGAAGTGCCAATTCCATGATTGAAATGGGTACGGAAACGGTATGGCAGATCAGCCAGTATGGAAAGCTCCTGTTACCTGTAATGACGGCGGCATTGGCATCTCAAGGCGGAACGATCAGTGCCGGATCTTTGTACGGTGCAACGGCGCTTTTTGATACCTTACTTTGCTCTGTGTTGTCAGCAGTGCTGATCCCACTGGTGTACATTTACCTTGTTCTTGCTATCATCAATGCTATTTCAGAAGATGGCCTTCTGAAAAAACTAAAGGATCTTTGCAAATGGGCGATGAGCTGGTTTTTAAAAATCCTGCTCTATGGGTTTACCGGTTATATCACCATCACTGGTGTTATCAGTGGCACCGCCGATCAGACCGCCATCAAGGCGACGAAACTGACCATTTCCGGTATGATCCCGGTGGTGGGTGGTATTCTGTCTGACGCATCGGAGACTGTTTTAGTTAGTGTCGGGGTGGTAAAGAATGCAGCAGGGATTTACGGTATGCTGGCAATTCTGGCGGTAGCCATGATGCCGTTTGTTACCATCGGCGCACACTATTTGCTTTTAAAGCTGACCGCAGCGGTATCCGGGGTGTTTGCACCCAAGGCAGTTTCTTCATTGATGGAGGATTTCTCCTCCTGCATGGGGCTTGTTTTGGGGATGGTGGGCGCAGTGTGCATGATACAGCTGATCAGTGTGGTGTGTTTTTTGAAGGGAATGACATAAATGGATGCAGTCCGTTCATATCTATTATCTGTCTGTGGCGCAGCACTGCTGTGCGGCATTGCAGACCGATTTCTCGGAAAGAAAGGACCGGCAGCGGCAGCCAGAGTCCTGACAGGGCTTTTTCTTGCCTTTACGGTTCTTCAACCCTTGGGGGAATGGGATACGAAGGAATTTTTCGATCTGGATTTCCATGTTTCGGATACAGCGGAGAAAGCCGTCGCTCAGGGACAGGCGCAGGCACAAAAATCTATGACCAAAATCATAAAACAGGAAACAGTTGCATATATTCTAGAGAAAGCAAAGACATTGCACGCCGATATTCAGGTGACAGTTGAAGTTTCAGATGATTCGCTTCCAATTCCGGTCAGTGCACAGATCACAGGAAATGTATCCCCCTATGCAAAATCACAGTTACAGGCCATGATGGAACAGCAGTTGGGGATCTCAAAGGAGAATCAGCGATGGACATAGGCAAATTAGCAGGGAAAATACCCAAATGGTTTCATGCATATCGGTATCCTATTTTGATATTGGTGGTGGGGCTGGTACTTTTGACGATCCCAAGTCAGAAAAAGTCCCAGACCCAGAAACAGACCAATACTTCTACCCAGGTGTCTCAGCCGGATACCTCCCAGGAGTTGGCACAGCTGCTTGCGCAGATGGATGGGGTGGGGAAGGTGAAAGTAATGCTGACACTTTCCGCCGGGGAGATCACCATCTACCATAGCGACGAGGATATGGACACGGCTGATGGTTCCTCTTCGATCCATAAAGAAACGGTCATCATCACAGATTCGGATCGAAATCAAAAGCCGCTGATCAGCCAGGTGATCCCGGCAAAATATCAGGGGGCTGTGATCGTCTGTCAGGGGGCGAATAATCCCAGTGTCAAGTGGGCAGTGGTGGAAGCCGTATCGAAGGCCACCGGTTTGGGGGCAGATCAAATTTCTGTATTAAAAATGAAATAATTGGGAGGCATTGATTTATGAATAACTGGAAGAAAAACTTGATCGCAGGAGCTGTTTTGCTGACGGTGTGCTCAGGTATTTATCTCAACTGGGTCTACAACGGTGGGCAAGATACCAAAAACCTGGAAGACACCCTGAACTCTGACAAGGTAATGAGCGACGATCTGTTGATGGTAGGTGGCACAGTGGGCGGCAGTACGGACACCGGTAATACGACAACGGATTATTTTGCAGCTGTCCGGCTGTCCCGGCAGGAGGCACGAGACAGCGCAGTGTCGCTTTTGCAGGAAGCCATGGCCTATGGCGATCAGGAGCAGGTAGCCAAAACCAACGAGCAGCTGGAGCAGATCATTCAGTACGCTTTGTGCGAGGCTCAGATCGAAAGCTTGGTCATTGCCAAGGGTTATGCCGACTGTGTTGCCTATATTACAGAAAAAGGAATTTCAGTAGCGGTTGCATCTCCTGAGGGAGGCTTGCAGCAGGCAGATGTGGCAGTGATCTCCGACATCGTGCTCAGCCAGTCGGATTTGACCCTTAATGATATTCGAGTGGTGGAAGTTAAGTAAAAGGGAATCAGTGCGGGTGCAGACGGAAAGGTTTGCACCCGCATCCTATTTTTCGGAAAAAACAGTTGTATTTTTCTGGATTTGTGGTACAATAAATAAAACTATGTTGTGCCGCTGGCACAGAAGTAACAAGGAGGTAATTCCAATGGCTGAGAATAAGCAGTACATTACCCGTCTGCAGGATGACGGAAAGATCATGATCTCTGAGGATGTGATCGCCACCATTGCACTGCAATCGTTGAGTGATATTGAGGGCTTTGCAGGACTGAACACCAAGCCCGGCGCTGATATTGCCGAGATCATCAGAAAAAACTGGGGCAAAGGCATGAAGATCACCATTTCCGGTGACGACGAAGTGAGTGTTGAGTGCAATGTGCTGGTGTACTATGGCTGCAATGTGGTAGACACTGCCAAGGAAATTCAAAAGAGTATTACATCTGAGATCGAGTCCGTCGCCGGTGTCAAGGTCACCGGTGTGAATGTAAATGTGTGCGGTATTATCCGCAAGTAAGGGGAACTTATGACGAGAGCAGACGCCAGAGAATTGGCGGTACACTTGATTTATGGTCGGGAGTTTACCGGCGAAGAGCCTCAGCAGGTGGTTGCTGTCCGGCTTCAGAAGGAATACTATGCTGAGCTGGCTAAGGAAAACGAGATCTATGCAGATCGCCCCAGCAATAGCCAGCGTGGCTATATCGACACCGTGGTAGGTGGCGTTGCAAGCCGTACCGAGCAGCTCAATGGAGAAATCAGCAAGTATTCCATTGGTTGGGATATTGGTCGTATTTCCAGATTGACCCGTGCGATCATGCAGCTGGCAATTTTCGAGATCCTGTACGTAGATGATGTTCCCACAGGCGTAGCGGTCTCCGAGGCCGTGCGTTTGGCAAAGAAATACGATGGCGACGATACCGGTGCCTTCGTTAATGGTATTCTGGGTTCCTTTGCCAGAGCCCAGGCACAGAAAGAGGAAGTCTAATGAGCGTCATTGGCATTGATACCAGTAATTACACCACATCCATCGCTTATTTGGATGGACAAGATGGTGTCAACTGTTCTAAGCTGTTGCCTGTACAGCCGGGACAACTGGGTCTGCGCCAGAGCGATGCTGTTTTCTCTCACATCAAAAGCCTGCCGGAGCTTTCCGGCAGGCTGTTTTGCCATGTAAAGGCGGAGCAGATCACAGCCGTCGCTGTCAGCACCAGACCACGGGCAGTGGAAGGCAGCTATATGCCTTGCTTTATGGTGGGATATACCCACGGCAAGATGCTGTCTGACCTGCTCAAAATTCCCTTGTTTGAAGTGTCCCATCAGCAGGGACATGTGGCGGCATCTTTATGGAGTGCCGGGCGACTGGATCTGATGGAAAAGCCCCATTTGGCCTGGCATCTGTCCGGCGGTACGACAGAACTGCTGCTTGTAGAACCGGAGGGTAAAAATGTTCGCTGTACCCGAATCGGCGGTACGACAGATATTTCTGCCGGACAGCTGATCGACCGTACCGGCGTGATGCTGGAACTGCCGTTCCCTGCAGGCAAGCATGTAGATGCTTTGAGCAAAAATGCAACGGAAACGGACCTGTTTAAAGTGAAATGCCCCGGTATGGAGTTCTCTTTATCCGGTGTTCAGAATAAGGTGGAACAATATCATCGCAGTCACAGTCCGGAAGAAACTGCCGGCTATGCACTGCGTTGTGTTTGCTATGCAGTCTATCAGGCAACAGTTAATGCGCTGAAAGAGTATCCGGGATTGGAAGTGGTATTCTCCGGCGGAGTGGCATCCAATTCCATGCTCCGGGAAAAGATCGCACCGTTAAATCCCGTTTTCTGCAAGCCGGAGTTTTCCACGGATAATGCTATGGGCGTGGCAGTGCTGGCAAGCAGGTTAGGGGAGGGATAACATGGCTCAAAATGTGTTGACCATTACCCAGATCAACGAATACATCCGCTCCATGATGGATCATGATGGGCTGCTGGTGAATGTGGCTGTCAAAGGCGAGATCAGCAACTATAAAATGTATCCGTCCGGCCACCATTATTTTACATTAAAAGATGAAGGTGGCGCACTGAAATGTGTCCTGTTTAAAGGGAATGCATTGCGTCTGCGCTTTCGCCCGGAAAACGGCATGCAGGTCATTGCCATGGGTAAGATCTCTGTCTATCCCAGAGACGGTGCATATCAGCTGTATTGTTCCGGCCTGGTACTGGACGGCGTTGGAGATCTGTACGCTGCCTTTGAGCAGCTGAAAACCAAATTGGCGGCTCAGGGCCTTTTTGATCCTGCCCATAAAAAACCGTTGCCCAAGCTGCCTGGAACCATTGGCATCATCACCAGTTCTGCCGGAGCGGCGGTGCATGATATGCTGCGGATTTTACGCAAGCGGTATCCGCTGACAAAGGTGGTTTTGCTGCCTGTTCGTGTACAGGGCGCAGAAGCACCCGCAGAGATCGCTGCTGCCATCCAGTATGTCAATCACTATCAGCTGGCAGACCTTTTGATCGTAGGGCGTGGTGGCGGTTCCATTGAAGATTTATGGGCGTTTAATGATGAAATGGTGGCCTATGCCATCTATCAATCCAACATTCCGGTGATCTCTGCCGTAGGGCACGAGCCGGATGTGACGATCTCCGATTTTGTAGCCGATTTGCGGGCTGCAACCCCTTCTAATGCAGCAGAATTGGCTGTGCCGGATCAGGATGCGTTGCGGCAGAGTTTGGACGGTATGTCTGCTGCTATGGCTACCGCTATGAGCCGTCAAATCAAAGCTGCACGGCAGCATTTAGATGTTCTTTCGGCAAGTCCTGCGCTGAAAAGCCCGGAAGGGTACTTGGAGCAGCGGAGAAAATCTCTGGAGTTGCTGGAAAACCGGCTTTATACGGCTCAAAACCAGCAGATCAACTGTAAAAAACAGCGCTATATTGCGCTGGCTGCCAAGCTGGATGTGATGAGTCCGCTGAAAGTATTGAGCCGAGGCTATGCCATGGTGCAGACCGAGGACAAAAATATCATCCGCTCTGTGGGTCATGTGGCAGTGGGCGATTCTATTGAAGTGACCTTGGCAGACGGTGCATTTTCCGCCACTGTTCAGGATGTAAAGGAGAAGGACTATGAACGAAAAGAATAAGACTTTCGAGGAAAATATGATCCGTTTGGAGCAGATCGTTCGTTCCATGGAGCGTGGCGAGGTAGCGCTGGAAGAGAGCCTGAAGCTGTTCCAAGAGGGCACGGATCTGGTAGCCCAATGTGCAAAGCTCTTGGATAATGCCCAATTGCAGGTAAAAAAAGTGATGACCGCTGCCGACGGCAGCCCCCTGTTGGAGGATTTTGCAGATGATACCAACTAGTCAAATGTATCGGGAATTTATTGAAAAATACCTGCATGATTACTATGCTCAATTCCATAATGAGCCACAAAAGGAACTTTTTTCCGCCATGGAATACAGCCTTTTTGCAGGGGGTAAGCGGCTTCGTCCTATTTTTACATTGGAATTTTGCCGTATGACCTGCGGCGATTGGAAGAAGGCCGCACCTTACGCAGCAGCGGTCGAAATGATCCAGACTTACAGCCTGATCCACGACGATCTACCCTGTATGGACAACGATGATTTCCGTCGGGGCAAGCCCACCAATCACAAGGTATACGGCGAAGGCTTAGCGGTGCTGGCAGGCGATGCCCTGCTGACGGATGCGTTTGCTATGGTATCCAAGGGAGAAGAGAACACGGTGCTGGCCGTGGCCGTGTTGGCAGAATGTGCCGGATCCTTAGGTATGGTTGGTGGACAGGTGCTGGATATCCAAAGCGAACAGCGCCAGCTGACCGAGCAGGAAGTGCTGGATATTCAGACCCGGAAGACCGGTGCACTGATCAATGCCGCCTGTGTTATGGGCGTGCTGGCAGGTAACGGCACCCAAGTGCAAATAGAAGCCGCCAGCCGGTTTGCTGCCTGTCTGGGCTTGGCCTTCCAGATTCGGGACGATATGCTGGATGTGATCGGCACAAAAGAAGAGATGGGTAAGGGCGTCGGTACGGACGAGCAAAAGAATACCTTTGTCCGACTCTATGGCCTGGAAAAATGCGAAGAACTGGTACAAAAATATACAGATACTGCAATTTCTGCCTTGGAAGCCTTTGAAAATGCTGACTTCCTGTGTAGCCTTGCACGGGACATGACCAGCAGAAGAACCTGAAAATAATGCCTTCCCCAATTTGGGGAAGGCATTTGTCATTATAAGGAGAAGTCGTATTCTTCGTATTTGGAAAAATCCAGGGCTTTCGCCTTGGCAGGAACACGCTTCAACGGATCATATTGGAAACGAAAGCATTTGGCATCCAGATCCATATATTTTCTTTTTTTGAGACAGGTAACACGCTGGTCAGTGACAGAAATAGCATGGATACAGTGTCGGCAAGCACCATCAATTTTTTTGCGAAACAGAGCCATATATGTACGAACCTCCTGGAAGTTTGCCTTCATTATACACCAACTCCTGCAGGAATGCTACTGTATTTTTGGAGTTTAAGCCGATAAATTCGGTAGGCAATGCAGATCACCAATGCAGCAAGGGGCAAATAGACCGCAGGGAAGTGGCGCATTTCTTCCGGCAAAAGGGGCTGTGCCAGGACACAGAGCAGATAACTGATTGCTGCCTGGGCGATTTTTCCCGGGAAATATGCTGTGCCTCGTAAACCGCTGCCGGAGAGAACCCCATAAGTCTGCAAGAGCACGCACAGGCCTCCAAAGCCGAGAAAAAGTGAAAACAGCTGCATTCTTAGTCCCACTGAGGATATTTTATCCAAATCACAGCATCCATTGGTCAATTCTAAAATTCCGGTTACCAACAAACCGCTACTGCTTGGAAGCAACCAGAGAAACCAACGCTGGAAAAATGCGATGATGGTGCGAAAAAGCACGATCCATCCGCATACCATTGCTATGGCTTTTACGGAGCGCTGCATGGCGGAAGTCAAAGTACAGTGCTCGCCCGCTGTTCGTAAGGCAGTGCCGGGAGCGACTTTCGGTGTCAGAGCAGCCACAATCAGCGCAGCCGCGATATGGATGCCCCATAGTAGCCAACACATCCATTTTTCCGGGAATAAGGTCGAGCCGATGCCAAAAAGAAAGGCAGGCCCTGCATTGGAGCAGAAGGCCAGCATCCGTTCGCCATCCTGCCGAGATAGGCCACCACTTTGGCAGGATTGGGCGACGCATTGTGCCCCCACGGGATACCCTCCTAACAATCCGACCAGCAAAAGAAAGCCACCCTCCCGGGGCAGTCCCAATGCTTGTCCCAACTTTCCCAAAAGCGGAATATGGATGCCGGAAAGTGCCCCTGTCAACAGGATCGATAGGATAAAAAATGGGAACAGAGCCGGGATCACGGTAGCAACGCACAGTTGCAACCCCTCGGAAGCACCAGTCAGGGCGGTCTTACTGTCAAAGATCATTACAAGCAAACATACCGCTGCCATGACAGCGGAAACTGACCTGGAATGTTTCATCTCATCACCTCGAAAGATTATATGTGAGTATTCCTTTTCATATACTTTCTTAAAAGGAAGGTGTTAGAAATGGCACGAAAAACATCGGTGTTTCAGCGGCTTCTGGACGAAGCCGACCTGGCAGAAGAAGCGTTGCCCCGGCAGCCTGTTGTTGAACTGTTGGGCGATGGTCGGGTACTGATCGAAAACCATAAGGGCGTGACCCAATACTGCTCCGAGAAGATTCAGGCGAGAGTCAGTTTCGGCGCAGTCAGTGTGGTGGGGTGCAACCTACAGTTGCGCCTTATGACGGGACAGAAACTGGTGATTGCCGGAAGAATTGATGGCATTGAAGTGCTGAGGGGGCGGATAAAATGAATATGTGGCGTTCGTTAAAGGGAATGGTAACCGTTCGCTTGCTCAGTGCGGATCTGCCCAGTGCAATGGATGCAGTGAATCGGGCACAGATACCCATTGAAGAGGCCATATACCTGGATGAACTGCATCTGCAATTTTCTGTTCTTCGGCAGGATTTGCCCATGGTTGAGAGAATTGCATACAAAAGGGGAGACCGGTTGGAGGTTTTGAATCACAAAGGGTCTTATTACAGAATACGAAGACTTTTAAAAAGGCCGATATTGACCATGGGGCTGCTGGGCATTTTCCTGTTTTCTCTATGGATGCCTACCAGGGTGTTTTTTGTTCAGGTAGAGGGAAACCGCAGCATACCGGCTCGGAAGATCATTGAAGTTGCCAGCTCCTGCGGTATTGGATTTGGCGCTTCCCGCCGGGAAGTCCGCAGCGAAAAAATCAAAAATGCATTGCTGGCAGCCATGCCGGATCTGCAATGGGCAGGGGTAAATACCTATGGTTGCAGGGCAGTCATCACCGTTCGTGAGCGAAATCAAGAAGCAGAAAAAGAAGAAAAACCAACAGTCAGCAGCATCGTGGCTCTTCGTGATGCGGTGATCCGGGAAGTGACCGTGTTGAAAGGCAATGCACTTTGCAAGCCCGGACAGGTGGTAAAGACCGGGGAGGTGCTGGTATCCGGCTATACCGACTGTGGCATTTGTATCCAGGCGACCGAGGCTCAGGGGGAGATTTTTGGGGAGACTGTCCGCCGTTTGACCGCAATTTTTCCGACGGAATACATGCAAAGAACGAAAATTTTGACCAGCTCCAAAAAATATTCGCTAATTATTGGAAAAAAACGGATAAATTTCTTGAAAGGGAGTGGAATTTCGGGTACCACTTGTGCTAAAATATATGAGGAAAACTATTTGACCCTGCCTGGCGGTTTTGTACTTCCCATTGCCCTGTGTTCTGAGCAGTGGTATGATTATGAAGTGGTAACGACCACCGCCGGGGACATTGAGCAGATGCTGTCCGATTTTGCAGCAAACTATTTGCCAGGACAAATGCTTGCAGGGAAGATCACCACAGAAAACCAGCTGTTTTTTCACGATGAAGCCTATTCTACTTTGGAGGGCATATACAGCTGCTATGAAATGATCGGTATTACACGGCCGGAGGAGCGTTTGAATGAGTAAAATAATTGAACGAACAGTCAGTGCAGAGCGTGTGGAGGATATGATCGCCGTCTTTGGCTCTTTTGATGAGAATATCCGCCGCATTGAAGAAACTCTTTGCGTGTCCATCGTCAACCGTGGAACGGAACTGAAAGTCAGCGGCGACGAAGAAGCGGCAGATAAGGCTGTGCGGACTTTGGAGAGCCTTTTGATGCTGGCAGCCAAGGGGGAAGTGATCGATGAGCAGCGAGTGCGCTATCTGATCACGCTGGTACAGCAGGGTGAGGATGCCCAGATCGCACAAATGGCTAAAGATGTGGTCTGCATCACCGCCAAGGGAAAGCCTATCAAGGCAAAGACCGTCGGTCAGCAGAGATACATGAAAGCCATTCAGGAAAACACCATCACCATCGGCGTTGGCCCTGCCGGTACAGGCAAAACTTATCTTGCCGTGGCGGCGGCTGTGGCAGCATTCAGAGAGCGGACGGTCAATCGTATTATTTTGACACGGCCTGCGGTGGAAGCAGGCGAGCGATTGGGCTTTCTGCCCGGTGATTTGCAGAATAAAGTCGATCCCTACCTGAGGCCACTTTATGATGCCCTTTATGATATGCTGGGTCCGGAGACATTTCAAAAGTATCAGGAGCGTGGCTCCATTGAAGTGGCACCGCTTGCCTATATGAGAGGCCGCACTTTGGATGATAGTTTTATCATTCTCGATGAAGCTCAGAACACCACCCGGGAACAGATGAAAATGTTTTTGACTCGTTTGGGTTTCGGTTCCAAGATCGTCATTACCGGCGATGTGACCCAGATCGACTTGCCGGATGATAAGGTTTCGGGCCTGAAAGATGCGGTGCGTGTGCTGGAAGATGTGAAGGACATTGCCATTTGCAAGCTCAGTAGTGCCGATGTTGTCCGTCATGCACTGGTGCAGCAGATCATCAACGCCTACGAAAAAGCAGATAAAAAGCCGGAAATAAAGAAACCGAATACAAATTTTAAGGGTAACTACCAGAGGAAGAGATAATATGAATAAGATAAACATTACATTCGATATTTTTACTGTGAAAAAGCCACTGGTGGCGTCCATTATTCGCAGATGCATCCAGGAAACCCTGAAAGCCGAAGGCATCACTGCCGATTGTGAGATCAATGTGCTGGTGACGGATGACAAGGGCATCCACGCCATCAACAAGGCCAGCCGGAATATTGATCGTCCCACCGATGTGCTTTCTTTCCCCATGTTTCAATTAGAGCCGGGAAACCCTCCGAAAGACTGGGAAGAATATTTGGACTTTGAGACCGGCCTTTGCCCCTTGGGAGATATGTGTATCTCCCTGGAGCGTGCCACCGCCCAAGCAAAAGAGTTTGGTCACTCCACCAAACGGGAAGTTGGCTATTTGACCATCCATTCCATGCTGCACCTGCTGGGCTACGACCATCTGGACGAAGGCGAAATGAAAAAACAAATGCGTGGCAGGGAAGAGGTAATTGCATCTTCCATTCCCGGTATGAAACGAAACTAACGAATTGAGGATAGATATATGAAAACCAAAACCGCTATGATCACCATTGCCGGACGCCCCAATGTGGGTAAGTCCACCTTGACCAATTATCTGGTTGGCGAAAAGATTGCCATTGTTTCCAATAAACCTCAGACCACCCGTAACCGGATCTGTGGTATCGTCACCCGGGGCAATTCCCAGTTCGTATTTGTGGACACGCCCGGCTTCCATAAGGCACGCACCAAGCTGGGCGATTATATGGTCAGCACGGTCAAAGAGTCCATTTCCGATGTGGATATGACCATTTTGGTGGTGGAACCCATTGCATCCGTTGGCACCCAGGAGCAGGCGCTTCTGGAACAGCTGAATGCGACACACTGCCCGGTAGTTCTTGCTATCAATAAGATCGATACCGTGGAAAAGGAAAAGCTGCTGGAAGTCATTGCCGTATACTCTGAGGCGTTCAAATTCGATGCCATTATTCCCATTTCTGCGAAAACCGGTGACGGCGTGGAGGAACTGCTGAAAGAATGCGAAAAATATACCATTGAAAGTCCCTTCCTGTTCCCGGGCGATCTGACTACCGATCAGCCGGAAAAGCAGGTGATGGCAGAGATCATCCGTGAAAAGCTGCTGTGGAATCTGGATAAGGAGATCCCCCACGGTACGGCGGTAGAAGTCAATACTTTTACCGAGCGTGACAATGGGATCATCGATCTGGATGTGACCATTTTCTGCGAAAAAGCCAGCCATAAGGGCATTATCATCGGTAAAAACGGTGAAATGCTGAAAAAAATATCTACCCAGGCACGGAAGGACTGCGAACGGTTCATGGGCACGAAAGTTTATCTGACTACCTGGATCAAGGTGAAGGAAAACTGGCGTGACAGCGATGTGCTGGTGCGCAACTTCGGCTATAAAGAGTAAGATTTTCCTGTGGTAAAATCGGTCATCTGCGGCTATCCTATGAAGGGAGGATACGCTTATGACGGAAAAAGATTATTGGAGTATTTTCATGGCTACCGGTTCGCCGGAGGCTTATATGCTTTACTGCCAAGCAAAAAGGACGGAACTGAACCATGTATCTGACGACCAGAGCACTGGTACTACGGGTAACCGACTACAATGATAAAGACAGCCTTTTGACCGTGCTGACTCCGGAACATGGCAAGCTGACGCTGAAAGCTCGTGGATTGCGGCGGAAAAACAGTCCGCTGATCGCCCCCTGTCAGCTGCTTGCCTACGGCGAGTTTACCCTGTTTGACTATCGGGGAATGTACACCATCAACGAAGCACAGTCTGTGGAACTTTTCCATGGCCTGCGCCGGGATCTGACCAAACTGAGTCTGGGCACATATTTTGCGCAGGTGGCGGAAGTGCTGTCTCAGGAGGATATGCCAAATCCTGAACTGTTGGCACTGGTGCTCAACTGTCTGTATGCTTTGGACAAGCTGGGAAAGCCGGAAGCCCAGGTCAAGGCGGTTTTTGAACTGCGGAGCGCTTCTTTGGCTGGCTACACGCCGGATCTGTCCGTTTGCCATGTCTGCGGCAGTGAAAGCGCTGATCGATTTGACATCGCTCAAGGCTGGCTGGAATGCCGGGGCTGTGGAAGCAGCGAAAACAGCGGCATTCGGATGCCCATTACCCCCGGGGTTTTGGGTGCCATGCGGTATGTCGTCTATTGCCAGCCGAAGAAACTATTTTCCTTCGATATCGGAGAAACTGCCATGGAGCAGCTTTCCTCTGTGACCGAAGGGTACTTATGTGCCCAGCTGGAACGAGGTTTTTCCACGCTGGACTTTTACAAATCCTTACACATAGGAGAATACCATGTCTGAATTATACGAAAAATCCCTGCACAAGCTGGAACTGCCTCTTGTTTTGGAGCAGTTGGCGGAATGTGCAGGAAGCGAGGCCGGTAAGGAAGCCTGCCGCAATCTGCGACCGGTGGCAGATCTGGAAGAGGTACAAGCTCTCCTTGACGAAACCACTGCCGCCTCTGAACTTTGCACCCGAAAGGGAAATCCTGCTTTCGGTGAAGTCCGGGATGTGTCCGCATCTTTAGAACGAGCGGATCGTGGCGGCTGTTTACAGCCCAAAGAATTGCTGGAGATCAGTGCTGTGCTGCGCTGTGCCAGAATGGTCAAAGGCTATATTTCCGAGGACGAAAAGGCAACGGTGCTGGATAGCCTGTTCCATTGCCTGACTGCCAATAAATATCTGGAAGATAAGATTTTCGGTGCGATTTTGTCCGAGGAGGAGATCGCCGACAATGCATCTGCTGCGCTGGCGGATATTCGCCGCCACATGAGATTGCAGGCCGGCAAAATTCGGGACTCTTTGCAGAAAATTATCTCCTCTCCGGCTTATTCCAAATATCTCCGTGAACCAATTATCACCATTCGCCAAGGCCGCTATGTTGTCCCGGTGAAATCTGAATGCAAGGGTGATGTGCCGGGTCTGGTGCACGATGTTTCCTCCTCCGGCTCTACCTATTTTATCGAACCTGTGTCGGCGGTCAATGCCAACAACGCTTTGCGGGAGCTGGAAATCAAGGAGAAGAAAGAGATCCAGCGAATTCTGGCAGAATTGTCCGCTGAGGCGGCTGCCTATCAGGAAGGAATCAACGACGATTTCCGCATTCTGGTGCGGCTGGATGTGATTTTTGCCAAGGCGAAGCTGGGCTATCGGATGCGTGCCTGGGCACCAATCATGAACGATCAGGGCATTGTGGAGCTGCGTTCTGCACGGCATCCGCTGATCGATCCTAAGGTAGTTGTTCCGGTATCTCTGCGTCTGGGTACGGATTTTGATACCATGATCATCACCGGCCCCAACACCGGCGGTAAGACTGTCACCTTGAAAACCATTGGCCTTTTGACGCTGATGGCCGAGTGCGGCCTTCATGTGCCGGCAGGGGATGGCAGCAAACTTTCTACCTTTGAGTCTATTTTGGCAGACATCGGCGACGAGCAGTCCATTGCCCAGAGCCTGTCTACCTTCTCCAGCCACATGCGAACCATCGTGGATGTGGTAGCCGAGTGCGACGATCGGACGCTGGTTCTGTTTGACGAATTGGGTGCAGGTACCGATCCTGCGGAAGGTGCGGCACTGGCTAATGCCATCATCGAATTCTGTCGCAAAATGAACAGCCGTGTGGTAGCAACCACCCATTATGCAGAGCTGAAACTTTACGCCATGCGCACCAAAGGCGTTATCAATGCCTCTTGCGAATTTGATGTGGAGACCCTGCGGCCTACCTATAAGCTGCTGATCGGCATTCCAGGCAAATCCAATGCCTTTGCCATTTCCCGTAAACTGGGACTTTCAGAGGACATTCTGAAGGAAGCAGGGGACTTGGTCAGCAAGAGCGATAAGGATTTTGAAGATGTGCTGACGCAGTTGGAGCAGCAGCGGCAGCAGATGGAAACTGCCAAGCTGGAAGCCCAGCGCCTGCGCCAGGAAACTGCCAAGATCAAGCAGCAGAGCGAAGAATACCACCTTCAGCTGCAAAAGGAAAAGGAAAAGGCCATGGAGGCTGCCAGAAAAGAAGCCCAGCACATCATTGATGAGGCCAGAGCAGCAGCCAATATCGCTTCTGATGAACTTAAAGCCCTGCGCAAGCAGCTGCAAGACAGCGCAGATACCACCGGGATCAATCAGCGACAGGCAGAACTGCGCCGTAATCTCAATGAAGTGGAAGAAAAGCTTCGCACCAAGGCTCCGGAAAAGGAGCGTCCCAAGCCTTCCCGTGGCATCCTGGTGGGTGATACGGTGGAACTGCTGAAACTGGGAACAAAAGCAAGTGTTATCGCCATCAACAAAGACGGCACTTATCTGCTGCAGGCCGGTATTCTGAAAATGAGTGCCAAGTCCGATGAAATCTACCTGCTGGAGGGAGATAATCCCTACAAAGAAAAGGCAGCTCGTCCTGCCCATTCCGGTAGAGAAATGAAAGTCACCGCAGCAGCGACGGAAGTAGATCTGCGTGGCATGGACAGTGTAGAGGCTATCTGCGTGCTGGATCGCTACATTGACGAAGCCATGCGCTGTAATATGTCCACCATTCGGATCATCCATGGCAAGGGAACAGGTGTGCTCCGTGCGGCGGTGCAGCAGTCTCTGCGAAAAAACAAGTTCATCAAATCCTTCCGTCTGGGTGTCTACGGTGAAGGCGAAGACGGTGTGACAATTGCAGAACTTCGTTGAATTTATAAGAAAATCAGTTGACTTTTGCCGCATTTTTGATATCATATAAAAAGAACGCAGTACCCTTTACTGCGGATAAGGAGTGGAATAAACATGTTTAGTAAAGAGATCGTCGTTCGCTGCGAGTCCGGTCTGCATAACAAGCAGGCTACATACTTTGTGCAGAAGGCCAACGAATTCAATTGTCCCATTTTGCTGGAATCCGGCAGCCGTAAAATGAATGCAAAGAGCTTGCTGGGTATCATGTCTTTGGGTATCGTCACCGGCACCACCGTGACATTGTCTGCTGATGGCTATGATGCGGAAGCAGCAGTCACTGCACTGGAAACTCTGCTGCAGAGAGATATTTACTGATTTGAAAATCCGTACCGCCTCGATGCCGATTTGCATTGAGGCGGTTCTTTGTAGGTGAGACTATGACATTTGAGGAACTGAAAGAAAAGGCACTGAGCCTGCCATTTGCCCCCGGCGTGTATATCATGCGGAACAAAGATGACAAGGTCATCTATGTGGGCAAGGCTAAAAAACTGAAAAATCGGGTGGGTCAGTACTTTCAGGACACTGCTTCCCATACGCCCAAGACACGGCTCATGGTCAGCCATATCGATCATTTTGATGTGATCGTGGCAGCTTCGGAGTTTGAAGCCCTGGTGCTCGAATGTAGCCTTATCAAGCGGTATATGCCCAAGTACAACATTCTATTGAAGGATGATAAAGGGTATCCCTATCTGCGCCTGAACATGAAAGAGCCATATCCCAAGATCACTCTGGTCAATAAGATCGCAGACGATGGAGCGGAATATTTTGGCCCTTACGGCAGCCGGGGCGTGACCAATGATGTAATAGAAGCCATTCGCCTGACATTGAAGCTTCCGGGATGCAACCGGGAATTTCCCCGGGATGTGGGTAAGGGAAGAGTGTGCCTGAATTATCACATGAATCAATGCGCCGGATGGTGTCAGGAGGGTGTCAGCTTTCTGGAATATCGTCAGCGGATGGAACAGGCTCGGCAATTGCTGCAAGGAAACTATAAATCTGTGGCTGAGGATATCCGTACGCAAATGCTGGCAGCGGCGGAGGAATTGAAATTTGAACTGGCAGCCAGCTTCCGGGATCGGCTGAACGCCGTGGAAGCCTTGAGCCAAAAGCAGCTGGTCACAGCCGGGTCTTTGGCGGATACGGATGTGGTGGGCTATGGCGAAACGGAAGCAAAGGCCTGCTTTGCTGTGCTGCACTTCTCCGGCGGCAATTTGCTGGATAAGGAATACGAGGTGTTCCCCCGTCCGGACGACAAGCAGGAGGCCGTCAGCAGCCTTCTAAAGCAATTCTATTTGAGCAGAGGGTTAGCGCCCAAGCGAGTGCTGTTGCCCTTTGAAATGGAAGATGGCGAGCTGTTCGCAGAACTGATGGAACAGCAGTATCACCGCCGCCCCAAACTCCATGTGCCCCAACGGGGCGACAATGCCCATCTGGTTGATCTGGCGAATAAAAATGCCTTTGAGGAGGCACAGCGGGTCACAGACAAGGACGAGAGAGTGTCGGGTACACTGACACTTCTCGGGAAAATGCTGGGCATGGAGCCGCCCAGACGGATCGAGTCCTTCGATATCTCCAATATTTCCGGCACGGATATTGTTGCCAGCATGGTGGTATTCCAGGACGGCAAGCCACGGAAAAGCGATTATAAGCGATTCAAGCTGGAAGGCCTGCTCAATCAGGATGATTACGCTTCCATGCATCAGGTGGTCAAGCGTCGTTTTGCTCATTATAAAGCGCAGGATAAGGGCTTTGAGGAAAAGCCGGATCTGCTGCTGATCGACGGTGGAATCAATCATGCCAATGTGGCTGTGCGTGCTTTGGAAGAGCTTGGCCTTTCCATGCCTGTATTCGGCATGGTCAAAGATGATCGCCACCGGACAAGAGCACTGGTGACACCTCAGGGACAGGAGATCTCCATCGACACCAACCAGACGGTGTTCTCTTTCATTGGAAATATTCAGGAAGAGACCCACCGCTTTGCCATCACTTATCACCGTCAACTTCGCAGCAAACGGCTTCGATATTCGGAATTGGATGGCATCCCCGGCATCGGCCCAAAGCGGAAGCAGGAACTTTTGAAGCAGTTCAAATCCCTGACCGCTATTGGTCAGGCCACCTTACCGGAATTAGAGCGGCTGCTGCCAAGAGATGCGGCTATGGCCGTTTACTTGCATTTTCATGAAAGTACAGAGGATGATCTATGAGAGTCATTACAGGAAAAGCCAGAGGTGTGAATTTAAAAACCCCCGAAGGACTTACCACCCGGCCCACCACCGATCGGGTGAAGGAAGCCCTGTTCAGTATCATCAATTTTGATATTCCCAACGCCCGTGTATTGGATCTGTTCGGCGGCACTGGGCAGCTGGGCATTGAAGCCCTGAGCCGGGGCGCAAAATCTGCGGTTTTTGTGGATGCAGGGGAACCTGCCTGTAAACTTATTAAAGAAAACCTGCGCCGCACGAAACTGGCAGATCAGGCAAGTGTTGTTCGGGCAGATTATCTGGATTATCTGAAACGCTGCAAAGAGCAATTTGACATTATTTTCCTGGATCCGCCTTATGCAGAAGTTTTTCTGGAAAATTCGATAAAATCCATCGCAGAAATTGACATTTTGCAATCTGGTGGTATAATAGTGTGTGAGAGACCTTTGGACAAGGAACTTCCCTGGGAGTATCCAGGCTATAGCCGCTCCAAAGATTACAAGTACGGAAAAACCTTGATCACCCTATACCGGAAGGATGAACCATGAAAACAGCAATTTATCCCGGCAGTTTCGATCCTGTGACTTCCGGACACTTGAATATTATCCGCCGTGCAGCCGGAATTTTTGACAAATTGATCGTATGCGTCATGGTCAATGCAGGCAAAAATCCTATGTTCACGCTGGAAGAGCGTGTGGAGTTGATTCGCCGCATTACAAAAGATCTTCCCAATGTGGAAGTGGATTGCTCCAATGAACTATTGGCAGACTATGCTCGCCGCAAGGGAAGCTGTGTCATCGTCAAGGGATTGCGTGCCGGTTCTGACTTTGAAAATGAGTTCCAGATGGCGCTGATCAATCACAAGATCAATCCGGAACTGGATACCATGTTCCTGACAGCGGAGCATCAGTATATGTATTTAAGCTCCAGCACCGTCAAAGAGCTTGGAACTTATGATGTAGACTTATCTGAATTTTTGCCGGCGGAAATCATTCCGGACTTTCAGAAAAAAATTAAAGAAAACCGTCAAGGAGGAAATTCCAAATGAGCGAGAAACATATTGAAGACCTCATCACATCCCTGTACGACATGATCCAAGATGCCAGAGCAATGCCCCTGGCTGCTGATAAGTGCATTTTGGAACGGGATAAGGCACTGGATCTGATGGATGAGATCATTGCCCAGTTGCCCGCTGAGCTGAAGCAGTCCCGCACCATCGTGGAGTCCCGTAATGAGCTGATCAGCCAGGCTCGCCGTGAAGCTGAGACTGTTGTTCAGAGAGCAAGAGAAGAGGCCGAGATGCTTCTTTCTCAGCAGGCGATTTATCAGGAAGCCAAGCGTCAGTGCATGGAAATGGTCGAGCAGACCAAAGAGCAGATCGACCAGTTGCAGATGGCAAGCTATGCCTACATGGCAGACGCTCTGCTGCGCACGGAAGAGACCATTGCTCAGTCTTTGAGCGAAGTTCAGGATACCCGTGCCAAGTTCCAGGCTATGACAAACAAAGCACCTGCTGAGGCTGTGGAGGTTTAATCAAGCGAAGCTGATTACCGAAGCAACGCAAGTTGCTTCGGTTCTTTTTTGCTCCCCTATGTGCATAAGCATGAACAGAAAGGGGAGAGGGATCATGCCTTATAAAGCAACAACTGCGGCAAAATCCGCATCAATTCCCGTGGGACTAGCCATGGGGCTGGCAGCAAGTTGGATCATTACCATTGTGATGGCGATCGGGATCACATTCCTGATCGCAGGTGAAAGGGTAGGGGAGACCTTCCTGGCACCGGCGGCGGTGGTGACAGTTCTGGTGGCAACTTTTGCAGGAGCATTGGTAGCAGCAAAAAAAGCGGACGCAGGACGATTGATCGTATGTTTGGCAAGTGGAGCGATTTATTTTTTAAGCCTGCTCTGCTGCAATGCACTGTTTTTCGATGGAGCGTACCAGGGACTTGTGCCTGCACTGCTGACAGTCGTTGGTGCCAGCCTGGTTGCAGGTTTGATGGGTCTGCATCAAAAAGGCCAGAAATTCAAAGCCGGAAAACGACATTATACGGCTTAACTGTGCAGATTGCACAAAGGAGTAAATGGTATTTACCCATGACGATATCCACCGTTAAAAACTGCACAAACTATATTTGGTGTCCTGATTTTTAATCAAACCCCAATATATTCTAAAAGTTGTTTTGACCATCCGTTGCTTTGAACGATCGGTTTCTAAAGTTGACATAATCGTGTTGACATAAAAATGGTGATAATTTACAAAAAATCCATCACTTACCATTTGCGGCTTGAATTTTAAAAACTTTTGGGGTATAGTATTTGTGAACAGAAATCGGGCATTTATGACTGCTGGGCCATTGCCGCTGGTAGTCATTTCTTTTTCGGTTTTTGTACAGGAAGATAGAAAAGGGAATGAATAGCATGTTGGATCTGATCACTGCCTATGAAAATTACCTTTCTAAGGTAAAGCAGGCATCCTCCAACACCGTTGCTTCCTACATGCGTGATATTCGGCAGTTTGCCGATTGGCTGCGTGTATCTGAGGATCGGGAGATCGTGGATGCTGAACAACTGAATATTCGTTCCTATCTGGATCACTTGGTGGAGGAAGGGCGCTCTGGGGCAACCCTGTCCCGGCATTTGGCCAGTTTGAAGAATTTCTATTCTTATCTGGTGTCCTCCGGTTTCCTGGAGCAAACTCCGGTGACGGATATGCATGTGGATCGAGGCGAAAAGAAGCTGCCGCAGATCCTGTCCGGTCGGGAGATCGAACTGCTGCTGCAGCAGCCTGTTTTGACCGATGCCAAAGGCTACCGGGATAAAGCCATGCTGGAGACCATGTATGCCACCGGCATTCGTGTCAGTGAATTGATCGATCTGAATGTGGACGATGTGAATTTGGAGCTGGGGATTATCAAGGCAAGCAGTGGCAGCAAATCCAGAACCATTCCGCTGTATCCGGCGGCATTGCGTGCCTTGGGTGCTTATCTGCGAGATGTCCGTGCCGGCATGCTGGCAGATCCCAATGAACCGGCGCTGTTTGTCAATATCTCCGGCAGCCGGATGAGCCGCCAGGGCTTTTGGAAGATTTTAAAGCATTATCAGTCTACCGCACATATCGACAAGGAAATTACACCTCATACACTTCGGCACAGCTTTGCAGTTCATCTGCTGGAAAATGGTGCAGATCTGGGTTCTTTGCAGGAGCTGATGGGACATAGTGATATTTCCTCCACGCAAATGTACACACACATGATCAACCAGAAACTGAAAAATGTTTACGAAAAATGCCACCCCAAAGCATGATGTTTACCCACAGGCATCTATTTTCGGATATTAAAATATTTAAAAGGTCTGCCAGATGTTTCTGGGCAGACCTTTTTATTAAGGAAGGTGATCTTATGGAGATTTTGGAAGCCTTATTTGCATTGCAGGACGAGTCTTATGCAGATTTTCAAAACAAACTGACACCGGGCATTCCAAGGGAGCAGTTTATTGGTGTCCGTGTGCCGGAGCTGAGAAAACTTGCCAAACAGATCAAAAATCAAGCAGGGGACTTTCTATATGCCTTGCCCCACCGATATTATGACAGTGATTTGTCAAACTAAGTGCAACACTTTTTGAAGTTCAAGATCCCAAAG
>CAZJCA010000017.1:0-26141 GCA_964544505.1 uncultured Oscillospiraceae bacterium | reverse complement strand
ATTGGCCTTATTGCCCACATGGACACAGCACCCGACTGTTCCGGCGAGAATGTGAAGGCGAAAATCGTCCCCTTTGACGGAAATGATATTTGCCTGAACGAAGAAAAGCAGATATTCCTCAGCGAAAAGGATTATCCCGAACTTTCCATGCACCGGGGCAAAAACTTGATCGTCACCGACGGCACGACTTTGCTGGGCGCTGACGACAAGGCCGGCGTTGCCGAGATCATGGCAACTGCTCAGCGACTGCTGGCAGGGGAGCGTGACCATGCTACGCTGAAAATTGCATTCACCCCTGACGAAGAAATTGGTCGTGGAGCAGATCGCTTTAATGTGGAGCATTTCGGTGCAGACTATGCCTATACCGTTGACGGCGGCACCATCGGGGAGTTGGAATATGAGAATTTCAACGCCGCCGGTGCAAAGGTGGTTTTTCACGGACTGAACATCCATCCCGGCTCTGCCAAGGATAAGATGATCAATTCCCAGTTGGTTGCCATGGAGTTTAACGGCCTTCTGCCTGTGGCTCAGCGACCGGAGTATACCAATGGCTATGAGGGCTTTATCATGCTGCACGGTATGGAAGGAGAAGTGGAGCAGTCTACACTGCACTATATCATCCGTGACCACGATATGAGCAAGTTTCTGGAAAAGAAGGCGGTCATGGAAGCGGCTGCCGGATTTATCAACGCCAAATACGGCAATGGCACCGCAGAGCTGACCATCAAGGACAGCTACTTCAACATGAAAGAAAAGATCCTGCCCAAGATGTATATTGTGGAGCGGGCAGAGAAGGCAATGCAGGCTGTGGGTATCACACCTGTGACTGTACCCATCCGGGGCGGTACGGACGGCGCTCGTCTCAGCTTTATGGGACTGCCTTGTCCCAACCTGTGCACCGGTGGCGCCAATTTCCATGGCAGATTTGAGTATGTGCCTGTGGAAGATATGCAGAGGATCACCGATATGCTGGTGGAGCTGCTGTGCAGCGCAGAATAAAGAGAAAAAAACACATCCACCTCGGTGGATGTGTTTTTTTAGGTTTTAAATTAGCCCTCGAAGTCGTTCTCGGTAGCTTCGACAACTTCTTCTTCGGTGACTTCTTCGCAAGTCTCGTCTTCGCACTCGTCGCAGTCGCCTTCGCAGTCGCAGCACTCGCACTCGTCGCAGTCGCACTCGCAGGTGCACTCGCCGTCTTCGTTGCACTCGCAGTCAGCGCACTCGCAATCCTCGCAGCAGCAGCCCTTGCCCAGCAGGTTCTTAGCCCAAGCAACGATCTTGTCACCATAAGTAGCGATGACATAAACGATGCCGGCGATAGCAGCCAGAGCGGCGACGATCTTTGCAATCACGGTAAAAGCTTTCATAAAAGTATCCTCCTCAGTTAAGTAATTTATGCTGATAACAGTATACCCAAAAATAGATAAAAAAGCAACTGCTATTTTTCAAATTTACAAAAATTTATAAATATCCGTACATTCCTCGGATGCTGACCTCGCCGGAGGCGATGTCTTCCTGAGAGCCGTCCGGCAGTTGAACCACAAGTGCTCCGTCTGGGTCTATATCCAGAGCTTTACCGTGGCGTACCTGGTCGCCCCGAAGAATGGAGATTTCCTTGCCAATCGTGACACAGCGGCCTTTAAACCGATCCATCATATCGGCCTTGGAATGCAGAAGGGAAGCATCCATTTGATACAGCTTTTCAATCAAAGCTACCGCCAGGGTGATCCGGTCTGTTTGGCGGTCGCAGAGGCAGAGAGAAGTGGCAATGTCACGGATCTCGGGGGGGAAATCCTTCGATTGCTGGCAACAGTTGATGCCAATGCCAACAATAGCGTAGTCCACAAGTTTACTGGCAGCGTCGATGGAAAGCTCGGTTAAGATACCGCCGAGTTTTTGCGCTCCGACCACAAGATCATTTGTCCATTTAATGCCGGGGATAATGCCGGCAGCGGACTGCACAGCATCGGATGCTGCAAGACCCACGGCACAGGTCAGGTGCATCAGCTGCTGGGGAGGGCAGTTCGGACGCAGGATAACGGTCAAATACAGACCCAATCCGGCAGGGGAGGAGAAACTTCTGCCCAGACGCCCTCGACCGCCGGTTTGTTCATCGGCAATGACCACTGTGCCGCTTGGCGCACCCTGCTGCGCCAGCTTTTTAGCATAGGTGTTGGTGGAGTCTACTGTATTCAGATGGATAATGTGCTGCCCCCAGGGGTGACCCGGGGGCAGCAGAGAAAGAATTTCATGTACCATATCAATCAATATCGTTGAGGATTTCCTCGGGAGCAGTGTCCAGGTTTTCAGGATGTGCCATAATGCGCTTGAAGTGCTTGAAGAAACCGGCGTAGTAGAAGCCGTCTACAATGCGCTCGTCTACATTCAGTTTCACATCCACATATTTTCTCTGTACCACAGAGCCGTCTTCCTGCACCTGCATTTCCTTGCGCTTGCAGCCAAAGGCACAGAAAAGGGGCATATTACCCAGATTGTACAGATGGTGATAAACCGGCTCAATGCCCAGAGAGCCCATGGAGGTGAAATAGACAGATGCATGGAAGGGGCTGATCTCCAGCAGGAATTTGGGCAGCAGGCCGAAGTAGTCCAGCAGCTTGATGAGCCAAACAACAAATTTCAGTACCACACCGGGTACCATGGACAAGGCACCTGCGGTATTGTCCACACCGGAATCCAGAGGGGTGTTTTTGACTTCCTCAACAGCGGCCTGGAACTTCCTGTAAACATCCTCGGCGGTGTCCCGACGGTTTAGATGGAGTTTGATGACGGTGTCCGGGGCATCGACGGTCATTTCCTTTTTTACCGTCATGCAGAACTGGATATCCTCACCATGAGTGTAGATCTTCTGACCGGCGATGAAGCGGTTGATGGCCGGGAATTTGCACAGCGCACGGCAGTAGGCGGTCAGAATCACATGGACGAGACCAAAGTTTGTCAGACCTTCCCGGCGCTTTTGGCGAATGTAGCGGTCTACATTGGTGATCTCAATGGATTCTTCAAAGAAAATATTGGACTCACAGCGATGAACCATCAGATAAGGGGTGATCTGAGAAATAGCAGGCAGGCTGCGAATTCTTCGACCGTCTACCCGGTCACCCCAGGTGGGATGGTATTCGTTGGCAGGGGAGATGCGAATGGACAGGGTTCCCAGAATCAGACCTGCGAACATGAAAATGTCGGGCAGGGAGCTTTCTTCGTAGATTCGGACACCGTGGGTGTGGTTGGCATACAGACTCAGGGTCAGGCCGGAGAAGAATATTACCAGCAAGAACCAGGGACGCCGAACCCGTCCGGAGGAGATGATGGTGTAGATCACGCTGCACAGCAGCAAAATGGCACAGTACATCACCAAAATCAGCTTATCCTCGCCAATAAAGGCGTGGGGGATAATGGCATAGTGGATGCACATCAACCAGACGGGAATGGCAGTTTTGTAAAAAAACTCTTTACCGGCGAGCAGTGCGATAAGCACATACAGTAAGGTGGCTGCCACAGGCAGAACGATTTGACTCCACACATTGCTGTATGCGGCGATCCCATTCATACAGGCAAATACGATGCGAGTCACTGCCGAGCCGACCAGACACAGTGCCATCAGCCATGTCAGCACATTTTTACGGCTGACATAATAATGTACTCTTTTTTCCATAACGACCTCACTATAATGTAATACAATAGAATTGGAGAATATTAGATTTCGGGGCGAAGTGCTGCGATATAATCAGGATCCGTGCCGCAGCAGCCGCCGATGAGCGCCGCACCCATCTGACGGCACTGGCGCAGAATGTGACCAAATTGGTCAGCTTTCATGGAGTAGTGGGCAAGACCGTCTTCGCCGATGATGGGGTTGCCGGCGTTGGGTTTGCAGAGAATGGGCAGGTGGGTGTAACGGCGCAGCTTGCTGACAAGACCGGCGGTCAGATTATCGGCGGCAACACAGTTAAAGCCCAGAGCGGCAGCACCTGCTTTTTCCAGTTCTGTGAACACAGGACCCACATCCATACCGGAGAAGAGCGAGCCGTCGCTTTGCATGGTAAAGCTGCACATTACCGCTCCGGCATTTTCCAGTGCAGCAGCGGTCAGCACTGCTTCTGCCTCCTGGGGATAGAGAAGGGTTTCGGCGACGATCAGATCCGCACCGCCTTCAATCAGTCCGATGATCTGTCGGCGATAGTTTTCCACCAGCAGGTCAAACTTGTCCGGATCCCAACTGTCGCAGACGGCTGCCATGGTGGCAATGTCTCCTGCAATCAAGCAGTTCGGTGCCGCTGAACGGCTCAGGGCAACCAGCGCCTCGTTGATGGATTCAGTCTGCTTTTCAAGGCCGACTTTTTCCAGTGCCAAAGGCTGAGCCTGAAAGGTGGGGGCATAGATGATCTGGCTTCCTGCGGCGGCATAGGCACGCTGTAAGCGGACCAGAGGTTCCGGGTGGTTGATGATCCATTCCTCGGCGCAGCATCCTTTGGGCATACCGGCTTTCATCAGGTTCGAACCGGTAGCGCCGTCGAGAACGTGGACACCTTCGGATATTTTTTGGTGAAAGGCTTCTAAAGTGAGCATACAAGGCCTCCTTTTGCTGAGTGTATTATAAAACAGCAGTTGGAAAAATGCAACAATTATTGACGAACCAAAGTCAATCTGCTACAATATTCAAAAAAGAAAAAGGAGAGAAATCCCATGAAAAAAACTGTTTTGCGAGAATATGCCCGTCTGATCGCCCGTGTGGGTATCAATGTCCAGAAGGGACAGGATGTGCTTGTGTATGCGGATCTTGATCAGCCGGAATTCATCAAAATGTTGGTGGAGGAGTGCTACAAGGCTAAGGCTCGTGAAGTCATCGTCAACTGGAACTATCAGCCCCTGGATAAGGTGCATAATCGCTACCAGTCTGTCAAGACCATGGGAACGGTGGCTGAATGGCAAAAGGCTCGTCAGGAGCATTGGTGCCAGACCCTGCCTGCCCGTGTCCACATCATTTCCTCTGATCCCGATGGATTGAAGGGCATGAATATGGAAAAGGCGGCAAAGGCCAGCAAGATCTCCTATCCGATTTTGAAGTCCTACGCCGAGCGTCGGGACGGAATGCAGCAGTGGTGCATTGCTGCCGTACCCGGAGCAGCTTGGGCAAAGAAGGTTTTCCCCGGTGTGCGTACCAGCGTTGCCATTGAAAAAATGTGGGAAGCCATTCTCGCTGCTGCCCGTGTGACGGAAGACTCGGTGAGATCCTGGGAAGAGCACAATGCCAATTTGAGTGCTCGCTGCGACTATCTCAACAGTCTGGGCATTGAGAAGCTTCACTATACCGCTGACAATGGCACGGATCTGACCGTGGGCATGATTCCCGAAGCCATGTTCTGCGGTGGCACGGAAACCTCCCGTCAGAATATTGTGTTCAATCCCAATATCCCCACCGAGGAGTGCTTCATTTCTCCCATGCGTGGTAAGGCAGAGGGTATCGTGTATTCCACGAAGCCCTTAAGTTACAATGGTCAGCTCATTGACAAGTTCTTTATGCGCTTTGAAAATGGCCGTGTGGTGGAGTCCGGGGCAGAAGTGGGCGAAGAGAATTTGAAGACCATGCTCTCCATGGATGAAGGTGCTTCCTATTTGGGCGAATGTGCCTTGGTGCCCCAGCATAGCCCCATCTGCGAAAGCGGTATTCTCTACTACAATACCCTGTTTGATGAAAACGCTGCTTGCCATTTGGCGGTGGGTCGTGGCTTTACGGACACCATCCGGGATTACCACAACAGAAGCCTGGAAGAATGCCGCAGCTTGGGTATCAACGAGTCTATGATCCATGTGGACTTTATGATCGGTTGCGACAGTATGAATATCGATGCCATCTGCGCCGATGGTAAGGTGGTTCCCATCTTCCGCAACGGCAACTGGGCCTTTTGAGGAACGGCTATGACAGATCGGGAAAAACAGCATAGTGGGGATATTTATGATCCTGCTGACCCGGAAGTGACCCGATTGCAGATCGACTGCATGGAAAAGCTTTACGACTACAACCAGACCCGTCCCGGCGAAGGGGAGCGGCGCTTTGCAATGCTCAAGCAGATGTTCGCTGAAATCGGAGAAGGCTGCTATATTGAGCCGCCTCTTCATTCCAATTTTGGGGGTCATCATGTCCATTTTGGAAAGTGGGTATATGCCAATTATAACTTGACACTGGTGGACGATACCCACATCTATGTGGGGGATCATACTATGTTTGGCCCCAATGTGGTGCTGGCAACGGCAGGCCATCCCATCAATGCGGAGCTGCGTAGCAAGGGGTTGCAATACAATATGCCGATCCGCATTGGTCGCAACTGCTGGCTGGGGGCAGGGGTCATCGTTATGCCCGGTGTGACCATAGGGGATAATGTGGTCATCGGCGCAGGCAGCATTGTCACCAAGGACATCCCCTCTGATGTGGTGGCGGTGGGAAATCCCTGCAAGGTGCTGCGGCCTGTGAGTGAGCACGACCGGCAATATTATTTTAAGGATAGAAAAATCGATCCTGCGTTATTTGGATAACTTTTTTCAAAAAAACTGAAAAAAGTGCTTGCATTTCATAAAGAAGTATGATAATATATCCGAGCGATTGAAATTGCTGGGGCAATTATGCCCTTTTATTTGACGAGAAAGAGGTGAACAAAATGAAGGAAGGTATCCATCCTAAGTACGAACAGACCACGATTCGTTGCGCTTGTGGTAACGTTTTCGAAACCGGTTCCACTAAGAAGGACATTCGTGTTGAGATCTGCTCCAAGTGCCACCCTTTCTATACCGGCAAGCAGAAGCTGGTTGACACCGGTGGACGTGTCGATCGTTTTAACAAGCGTTTCGGCCTGAAGTAAGAGATAAAAAGTTCGTACTGCTTTTGCGGTACGAACTTTTTTTGCCTTTTTGCGGGAAGTTGTTGCACAGATGGTTGCTTCTGTGGTATAATAGCTGGAAATGTGGTTCTCCTGCCCGCAAACACCCCAGGGAGGAAGTTATGGAAGAAATTTTGGATAAGAAAATACAGGAAAGGGCAGTCCTAGTGGGCTTAAACGCTGATTGTTTTACCCAGGCGCAGACTGCCACCGATGAAACCCTGGAAGAGCTGGAAGCACTGCTGGAAACCGCCGGCGGCTTTTGTACCGGGAAAGTGCTGCAAAACCGCCATACCCCCGATGCGCACAGTTTTATCGGCGAGGGTAAGGCAGAAGAGGTCAGAATGCTGGTAGAAGCCACCGAGTCTACGATGGTGGTGTTCGATAATGAACTGTCTCCCGGCAATATCCGGGCGCTGGAAGAGATCATTGGTGTGACAGTGCTGGACCGCAGCGCCTTGATCTTGGACATTTTTGCCCAGCGAGCCAAGACTAAGGAAGGCCGTTTGCAGGTGGAACTGGCGCAGTATCAGTATTTGCTGCCGAGACTGTCCGGCATGGGCAAGAGCTTGAGCCGTCAGGGTGGCGGTATTGGTACTCGTGGCCCCGGTGAAACCAAGCTGGAATCTGATCGCCGTCACATTCGGGAACGGATCGACCGGCTCCGTGGGGAACTGGAACAGGTGCGGCAAGTCCGCTCGGTGCAGCGTGAGCGGAGAATGAAAAATTCCGTGCCGGTGGTCGCCATTGTGGGATATACCAATGCCGGAAAATCCACCCTCTTAAATCAGTTGACCGGTGCAGGCATTCCTGCCAACAACCGGCTGTTTGATACCCTGGACACCACATCCCGGCTTCTGACCGTGTCCGATAATCTGGATGTGATCCTGTCCGATACCGTTGGCTTTATTGCAAAGCTTCCGCACCATCTGGTAGATGCATTCCGGGCAACACTGGAAGAGCTGGAATACGCAGATCTTTTGCTTCATGTCATTGATTCTTCGGATCCCAATCGGGAAGAGCATATTCAGGTAGTAGACAGGCTCATCGCCAAACTTGCAAAAGATGGCACGCCGGTGCTGCGCTGCTACAATAAGGCGGATCTGGTTTCCGCTGAGGATATTCCCATCGGGGAAGATGTGGTGAAGATCTCTGCCAAGCAGGGGCTTGGTATGGAGGAACTGCTCCACGCCATCGAAAATGCGCTGGGGCACAGCCGCCATCATGTGGAAGTCATCCTGCCTTATTCCATGGGCGGTATGGTGGATACCCTCCACAGCAATGCCCAGGTGCTGGGCGTTGACTATACCGGTGACGGGATCGTAGTTGATACGGTGGTGGACGAAATTCTATATGGTAGGCTCAGAGCCTACATCACAAAGGAGTTGTAATTCTTGGACGAGTATCTGGTGCCGACGGAGTTTGGCGAGGATGAATTTATTGAAAAAAAGTCCCGCTTCATTGGTCGCCTTTGGCCTGTGGAAACCGAGGAAGCGGCACTGGAAAAAATTCAGGAAATGAAGAAAAAACACTACGATGCCACCCACAACTGCTGGGCATACATCATCAAAGATGGTGCAGTCCGCTTTTCGGATGACGGGGAGCCGGGAGGCACTGCCGGAATGCCCATGCTGCAGGTGCTGCAACGAGAGGGGCTTTATAATGTGGTGTGCGTGGTGACCCGTTATTTTGGCGGCGTCCTTCTGGGCGCTGGCGGCCTTGTGCGCGCTTACACCAAGGGCGCGAAGATCGCCGTGGATGCAGCAGGAAAATCCATGAAGCGCGTGTGGACGGTGCTGTATGTGCCTTGCCCTTATAATTTTTACGAGCGAGTGAAAATGGAAGTTGCAGCCTTCGACGGCATTATCCGGGATACCCAATTTGGTGCGGAAGTGGAGCTGGAACTGCTGTTCCCGGAAGCCCAGGTTCAAGCGTTTTTGGGTCGGCTGACGGATATGAGTGCTGCTACCATTGAGGGAATGGAAACAGGCAAAGAATACCGGGCTTTCCCGGTTACATAAGGAGTGAAACCTATGACAGTGCGTGAAGAGTTGGAACGGCGGGAGCATCGCCTGCTCCATCCGCAAGCGGCTTTTGCCGATTGCTCCATGGGTCGTCCCAACGGCGACCGTTTTGAAGAAAATGATGTTCGTACCTGCTATCAGAAGGATACGGATAAAATCGTACACTCCAAATCGTTCCGTCGCCTGATGCACAAGACCCAGGTCTTTTTGCAGCCGGAAGGCGATCACTACCGTACCCGTATGACCCACACCATCGAGGTGGCTCGCATCGCCCGTACCATTACCCGAGGCTTGGCACTGAATGAAGACCTGTCTGAGGCCATTGCCATGGGACATGATCTGGGACATACGCCTTTTGGTCATGCCGGTGAGGTAGCACTGTCCGAACTGATGCCCGGTGGATTTCGCCACAATGAGCAGAGCCTTCGGGTGGTGGATATATTGGAAAACGACGGTAAAGGTCTGAATTTGACCTATGAAGTCCGTATGGGCATTGTAGGACACACCGGCTGTAATATTCCGGCTACCATGGAAGGGCAGATCGTTCGCCGGTCTGATCAGATCGCCTATGTCAACCATGATATCGACGATGCTGTCCGTGCAGGGATCTTATCCAATGACGATATTCCCGACAGCATTTGTGATGTGCTGGGACACACCCATGCAGACCGTATCGATACACTGGTCTGCGATATGATCCGCACCTCCCGGGAGGCAGGTGCCATCGTCCAGACCCCGGCGGTGGAAAAAGCGTTGCAGGATCTGCGCAGCTTTATGTTTGAACGGGTCTATCGCAATCCCATTGCCAAGGGGGAAGAGGGAAGGGCCAAGGATATGCTGCGGCGGCTGTTCGAGCACTATGTCAGCCACCCGGAAGACCTTCCTGCGGATTTTCAGCCTCAGCTCAGCTTTGACGGCTTGGAGCGGACGGTCTGCGACTATATTGCCGGTATGACCGACAATTATGCCGTGGATAAATTTACAGAGATTTTTATCCCAATGGGCTGGCATGTTCGGGGTTGATGTGTTATAATGACTCTTTGAGGTGAACCGAATGAAGAAACAGAAAATTATGAAATGGGCATTGCCTGCACTTTTGATGTCTGCTATGACCTTTGAGCTGATGCCCGGAAGTGTCAAGTGTTATGCCAAGGATCTGGCAGCAGTGCCGGAGTATGTAGGATATAATTTCTTTACCCTGGAGTCTGAAAGCGTGGCAGCAGCCTGCCTGCCACTTGCCGGAATGGTGACAGTTGTGACAATGATTCTGGCACTGGTCTGCGCCTGCTTTAAAAAGGCATCTTTTTACAAGAGCGTGTCTTGGTGCAGCTTGGCTGCCAGTGCGTTGACTGCGGTACCTTATGTTGCAGTGTCGGAAACGGAATTTATCCAACCCAATGTGATCGTGATCTTGATTTTGATCGGCTGCTGGCTGGCGGCAATGTCTTTGGATAAGAACAAGGATAAGGCCGAAGAAGAATACCAGGGTTGTCGCCTGTAAGAGACTCAATAATATTCAGAAAGGAGACCGTTTATGGCATTTTCACCGGCTTTTATCGACGAATTGGTGGCAAGAAACCCCATTGAGGAAGTGGTGGGCCAGTATGTGAGCCTGAAACGGGCAGGATCCAATATGTTTGGCCTGTGCCCCTTCCATGGGGAAAAAACGGCTTCCTTTTCTGTTGCACCTGATAAGGGGATCTACTACTGTTTTGGCTGCCACAAGGGCGGCGGTGTTATCAACTTTGAAATGGAGATCGAGGGCCTGAGCTACCCCGATGCTGTCCGTGCTTTGGCCAAGCGGGCCGGCATGGAAGTGCCGGAGGATGAACAGTATCAGTCCCACTACCGTCAGCAGGAGCGGCTTTGGGCACTGCATAAGGAAGCGGCACGGTTTTTCCACAGCAAGCTCTATGAACCTCAGGGCGCAGCGGCGCTGCAATATGCCCTGAATCGTGGCATGAGTAAAGCGACGCTGATCAATTTCGGCATTGGCTATGCCCCCGACAGTTGGAGTGAGCTGGTGGATGCCCTGCGGAAAAAAGGCTACACCAACGAAGAGTTGAACGCTTCCGGCCTTGTGACGGTTTCCAAGAAAAACGGCAATTTATTTGACCGTTTCCGGGATCGGCTGATGTTTCCCATCATTGATGTTCGGGGCAATGTTATCGGCTTTGGTGGGCGTATCATGAAAAATGATCCCAATGCTGCCAAATACCTCAATTCTCCGGAAACCATGATCTTTAATAAGCGAAAGAACCTGTTTGGCTTGAATATGGCCAAGAAAAGTAAACTGGGCTACCTGATCCTGGTGGAGGGCTATATGGATGCCATTGCCCTGCATCAATACGGATTTGACTCTGCAGTTGCGTCCCTTGGCACCAGTTTGACAGAAGAACACGCTGTGCTGTTGTCCAAATATACCGAGCAGGTGGTGCTGATCTACGACGGTGACGAGGCCGGTCAGCGTGCAGCGCAGAGAGCCATTCCCATGCTGGAAAAAGCTGGCTTACAGGTGAAAGTCCTGCGAATGAAAGATGCCAAAGATCCCGACGAGTTTTTAAAGAAATTCGGTGCGGATAAGTTTAAGATCCTGCTGGAAGAGTCTTCCAACCGGGTGGAATACCAACTGGATGCCATCCGCCGTAAGTATCGTTTAGAGGAAGATGAGCAGCGGGTCAAATTCATTCAGGAAGCAGCGGAACTGATCTGCACCCTGGGCAGCGCTGTCCAGCGGGAGGTTTATGGTCATCGGGTGGCCGAATCCGGAAAGATCAGCTACGAAGCCGTGAAAATGGAAGTGGACAAGGCCTATAAGCGCCGCCTGTCCAAAGAACGGAAAAAACAGGAAAAGCAGGATCTGCAGCCGGTGCAGAATTTGCAGCCCAAGACCCGAGCTTTCTACTATAAAAATATGAAGTCCGCCATGGCGGAGGAGACAGTCCTTGCCATGGTGCTGACAGAGCCGGCACTTTTCGATAAGACCGGGGAACTGACGGAAGAAATGTTTTCCGCTCCGGTACTGGGCAGAGCTTTTACCCAGTTGCGCCAGCGGCATAAGGAAGGACTGGAAGCGTCTACTGCTGTGTTGACGGATTTTACATCCGACGAAATGTCTCATTTGGTAGGCATCGTTCAGCGGCATCAGGGACCGGTGAATGAAAATGCACTGGCAGACTGCATCCGCACCATCCGTGGGGAATATCAGGCCGGATCCGTTAACTCGGATGATGATCTGCTGGCATTGCAGAACAAACTCAAGGAGAGAAAAGGACTAAAGTGATGATGTATACGCCGACTCCCGTGTCAGCGGGCGAAGAGAATATGGGAACATTCCTGCAGGAGATCCGTTCCATTCCCTTGCTCACTGCCCAGCAGGAGCAGGCTTTGGCAAAACGCTGCAACCAAGGGGACGAGGAAGCCATTCGCCAGTTGGTACAGGCCAATTTGCGGCTGGTGGTATCGGTGGCGAAAGAATACAGCAGCCGGGGCGTGAGCATCCTTGACCTGATTCAGGAAGGCTGTATTGGTTTGCTGGCAGCGGCGAAAAAGTACGATTATACAAAGGATTGTCGTTTCGCTACATACGCTACCCTCTGGATCCGCCAGAGCATCACTCGCTATTTGGAAAATCAGGGCAGCATTATTCGCGTGCCTGCCTATACAGCAGATCTGCTGCGCAAAATCAGTACAGCACAGCAGGCTTTGCGGCAATCTACCGACTTGGAGCCCACCGTGGAGGAGATCGGCGCATTTTGCGGCCTTGAGCCGGAAAAGGTGCAAAAATTGTTGCAATTACAGCCCCAAACCTGCTCGCTGGATGCTCCGGCAGGGGAGGATGACACCGTAGGGGTGCTGGTGGAGGACCTGCATTCGCCTCAGCCTCAGGAACTTCTGGTGCGACAGGCGTTAACGGAAACCCTGGAAAAGCTTCTTTCTATGCTGACGGAGCGGCAAGCCCAAGTACTGCGGCTGCACTATGGCATGGAAGATGGGGTGTGCTGCTCTCTGGAGCAGATCGGTGCTCGCCTTGGTATTTCCAAGGAGCGAGCAAGACAAATTGAGAAACAGGCCATGGATCGCCTCAAGGAACTGGGGGCGGACATTGGATTGGAGGATTTTCTGGAATGACGGATTTGGAAATCTCTTTTGAAGAGCCGACCTGGACTCAGGTACTGGGGCAAATGCAAAAAGGAAGCAGCCTTTCTGCCCTTCGTTTTTTGACCTTGATGGAAGGCCAGAGCGAGGAAGCGGTGGAGGAAGCGTTGCTGTATCTGGAATCGACACAGATCGCTTTGGATATCAGCACTCTGCCCAAGGCCACCGGTACAGGTCAAGCAGCACTGCGGCTTCGCCGGGAAGAAGAACTGGTGGAAGCAGGCACGCTGCGCCAGAGCTTGGAAGAAAACGATCCTTTGCGGCTTTATCTGGAAGAAGTGGAAGGGTTGCCTGTGCCATCGGATCTGCAGGCTATGGCTCGCCGTTTTGCCGACGGCTATGATCAGGTGCTTCCGGGGCTGACCAATGGAATGCTTCCCACTGTGATCAATATGGCCTGTCGGCTGACAGGTCGTGGTGTGCTGCTAATGGATCTGATTCAGGAGGGAAGCCTGGGCCTTTGGCAAGGCATTCTCAGCTATCAGCAGGGAGATTTTCAGACCCATGCCCGGTGGTGGATCAGCCAGTATCTTGCCAAGGCCGTGATTTTGCAGGCAAGAGAAAGTGGCATCGGAGAGAAAATGAAGCAAGCCATGGAGGATTTTCGGGGTGCTGACGATTGGCTTCTGTCCCAGTTGGGACGCAGTCCGACACTGGCTGAAATTGCAGAACATATCCACCTGAGCCTGGAAGAGGCGAAGGCAGTGTCGGATATGCTGGATGCTGCCCGGCTGCTGCAAAGAGCAAAGCCGGAAGAGAAAGAGGATGAGCAGCTTCCCGAAGAAGAGCAGCAGTCCGTGGAAGATACGGCCTATTTCCAGATGCGCCAGCGTGTATCGGAACTGCTGAGCAGTCTGGATGAGCAGGATGCTCAGATTTTGAATTTCCGCTTTGGATTGGAAGGCGGCCTGCCCCTGAGCCCGGAAGAAGTGGGCAAAAAGATGGGCTTAACGCCGGAAGAAGTGGTGGCAAAAGAAGCCGCTGCCCTGGCTAGATTGAGAAAAGAAGGATAAAGAGAGGAAAATTACCATGGGAAAACCCATTTCTATTGCCATTGATGGCCCTGCCGGCGCAGGTAAAAGCACCATCGCTAAGCGGCTGGCTGCTGAGTTGGGCTTTTATTATGTCGATACCGGTGCGATCTACCGTACTGCCGCCTATTTTATGGATCTCTTGGGAATCAGCCCCAAAGATGTGGATGGCGTGGAGCGCTACATCGATGAGCTGAATATCGATATCTATTATGATGAAGATGGTTTGCAGCATATGCTGATGAACAACATCGATGTGACCACTGATATCCGCACCCCCGATATCTCCCAGAAGGCAAGCCTGATCTCTGCCCATGCGGTGGTGCGGGAAATGCTGCTGGATATGCAGCGGGATGTGGCAAAGGAAAATAATGTGGTAATGGACGGTCGGGATATTGGCACGGTGGTGCTGCCCAAGGCTGATGTGAAGATATTCCTGACCGCATCTGCCGAAGTCCGTGCGCAGCGCCGGTATGAGGAATTGCAGGCAAAGGGCAACAAAGACAGCTATGAAAAGGTACTGAAAGAATTGCAGCAGCGAGATTATCAGGATACCCACCGGGAGATCGCTCCTTTGAAAATGGCTCGTGATTCTGTGAAGCTGGACACTTCCGACCTGGATGTGGACGGCGTGGTGGCAGCCATTCGGGAAATCGTCAAGCAGAAGGTTGGCCTATGAGCGTTCGAGTCGCAAAGAGTGCCGGTTTTTGCTTTGGCGTGAACCGCGCAGTGGAGACGGTGGAAAAAGCTGCAAAGACAGATAAAAGAGTGGTCACCCTTGGCCCGATCATCCACAATCGTCATGTAGTTGATCGTTTTGAGCAAATGGGTGTGCAGGTGATCGATTCTCCGGAGCAGGCCACCGCAGATATGACTGTCATCATCCGTTCCCACGGTGTCAGCCGGGAAGTGATGGAACAGTTGCAGCAGCGTCAGTGCCAGATCATTGATGCCACTTGCCCCTTTGTCAATCGCATTCACGATCTGGTGTGCAATGCAGAGCTGGCAGGGGAACTTCCAATCATTATCGGCACCCGTACCCACCCGGAGGTGGAGGGAATCGCCGGCTGGTGCAGCCGTTGTCAGATTTTTGAAACGCCAGAAGAACTGGATAATTGGGCGAAAAATGGCGGCGTTTCTGCCGATTTGCCCATTTGCATGGTATGTCAAACTACCTCCACGGAAAATTTGTGGAAAAAATGCTGCGAAATTGCAAAAAAACAGTTTACTAACTTGAAAATATTTGATACAATATGTAAAGCAACAGAATTTCGACAAGGGGAAGCCGCGCAATTAAGTTCGATTTGTGACGCTATGGTCGTTGTAGGAGATCCGAAAAGTTCCAACACAGGCCGCCTTGCGATGATTTGCCGTGAGCACTGCGAGACAGTGGCTTTGGTGGAAAGCGCCGCCGAGCTGCGCCCGGATTTTTTCCGGGGTGCCACTACTGTTGGAATCACGGCCGGTGCATCCACACCGGCGTGGATAATAAAGGAGGTCAACAAGACTATGAGCGAAATTACTAATGTTGAGGCTGTACAGGAGGAGAACTTCGCAGAACTTCTGGAACAGTCCATCAAGACTTTAAATACAGGAGATAAGGTTATCGGCATCGTTACCGGCATCGGCAACACCGAAGTCCAGGTAGACCTGGGCACAAAGCACGCCGGTTACATTCCGTATGACGAAGTCAGCAACGATCCTTCCGTGAAGCCCGAAGATATTCTGACCGTTGGTCAGGAGATCGAGGTCTTCGTGGTTCGTGTCAACGACCAGGAGGGTACTGTCCAGCTGTCCCGTAAGAAGCTGGAAGGCATGAAGGTTTGGGACGACATGGCTGTTTGGGCAGAGGAGAAGACCACTGTCGAAGGCACCATCACCGAGGAGAACAAGGGCGGCCTGGTCTGCAATGTCAAGGGCATCCGTGTGTTCATTCCTGCTTCCCAGTCCGGTGTTGCCAAGGGTGGCGACATGGCTGCTGAGGTCGGCAAGACTGTGCAGCTGAAGATCACCGAGGTCAACCGTGCTCGCCGTCGTGTCATCGGTTCTATCCGTGCCGTGAACGCTGAGGAGCGCAAGGCCAACCGTGAGAAGATCTGGGCTGAGATCGAAGAGGGCAAGAAGTACCAGGGCGTTGTTAAGTCCCTGACTTCCTACGGCGCATTCGTGGACATCGGCGGTGTGGACGGTATGGTCCATGTTTCCGAGCTGTCCTGGAACCGCATCAAGAACCCCGCTGAGGTCGTGAAGGTCGGCGACGAGATCGAAGTCTTCGTCATTTCCTTCGACGCTGAGAAGCACAAGATCTCTCTGGGCTACAAGACCGCTGAGATGAACCCCTGGAACCAGTTCATGACTCGCTACAATGTGGGCGATGTTGTGGACGCTAAGATCGTCAAGCTGATGACCTTCGGCGCTTTCGCTGAGATCCTGCCCGGCGTTGACGGCCTGATCCACATTTCTCAGATCGCTGACCGCCGTATCGGCAAGCCCGAGGATGTCCTGTCCGAGGGTCAGGAAGTCCAGGTCAAGATCACCGATGTGGACGCTGAGAACAAGCGTATCTCTCTGTCCATCCGTGCTCTGCTGGAGCCTGCTACCGAGGAAGCTGCTGAGGAAGCTGACGCTGAGTAATTTGTAAATCAAATACCGGGACATTTCGTCCCGGTATTTTTTATAGGAGGATGAATTATGGTCAAGCATATTGTGCTCTACACCTTAAAAGAAGATGTGAATAAGGCAGAAGCGGTTGCCGTCGTCCGTTCCGTTTTGGAGCCGCTGGTTGGAAAAATTCCGGGACTGTTGCACTTGGAGATCCGTCAGGCTTTTAACGGCATGGATTACGCCCTGTATTCCGAGTTTGAAAGCCGGGAGGACTTGGAAAACTATGCCAAGCATCCGCTGCATCTGGAGGCAAAGACTCACTTCCATCACTTCATCGCCACCCGGGTGGCTGCAGATTACGAACTGTAAAAAATGAGCAGCACTGCAAATGCAGTGCTGCTCTTTTAAAGCTGCAATACATATTTATAGGCACTTTCGGCAGGCCGATCATAATAGCCTTCTTCGATGGTATTCAGCCGGTAACCACAGTCGGTAAAAACTTTTTGCATGGCTAGGTTGGAGGCACGGGTTTCGCCGCAGAATTGAAACATTCCCAGTTTCTTCATTTGCTGTGTCACATGGTTTAAAAGCTGATGGGCCAAACCACGGTTACGCCAGTTGGGGTGAACGGCGATATTCATGATCTTGATATAGTCCCTTTCACCTTGCCAGTTGTAAATAAATATATTACCGACAATTGCTTTTCCGTCCAATATTGCATAGTAGATGGCTCGATCATCTTCCAGAAGCATTTTCCAGTCTGTTTCATTCCAGAAATCTGTTGGAAAACATAACTGATCAAATGCGATAATGGGACAGATGCTTTCTATGCCAAGATGCTCGATATTGACCATAATCGCTCCTTATTTTGCAGAAAGATCTACGCTACGGCGGATGATGGAGAAGGACGGTACTTGCTTCGGCAGCTGCAAGTAGAACTTCATCTGAGGTGTTTTCGGTTCTGCCAAAGCGGCACCTTCCAAGTCGGTCATGGACTCCGCCACCATGGGGAAGGGGCGCAGGTCAGGGCCGACTACTTCCAGCTCATCGCCCTGGGCGAATTTGTTGTTCAGACTGCAAAGAGCCAGTCCGTTTTCATCGCAGGACTCCACCTTTGCCACGATCTGCCATTCACGCAGATACCGGGAATGCTCGGTGTACTGTCCCGGCTGACCATAGTAGAAGCCAGTGGAATAGACCCGGTGGGACACATGATCCACTTCGTCACGCCAAACTTTGTCGATTTCTCGTCCGGCGGCAATATCGTCAATGCAGTGGCGATAAGCGCCGGTGACGATAGCAGCGTAGTAGGCGGACTTGGCACGACCTTCGATTTTAATACAGTCGATGCCTGCATCCATCAGATCTTTCAGATGGTCAATGGTACACATATCCCGGGAATTCATAATGTATGTACCTTTTTCGTCCTCAAAAACAGGGAAATACTCGCCGGGACGCTTTTCTTCCATCAAGGCATACTGATAGCGGCAGGGCTGGGCGCAAGCGCCACGGTTAGAGTCTCGTCCGGTCATGTAATTGCTCAGAAGACACCGACCGGAATAGCTGACGCACATGGCACCGTGACCGAAAGTCTCGATTTCCAACTCTTTCGGACATTTTTCCCGGATGCAACGAATTTCCGAAAGGCTCAATTCCCGTGCCAAAACTACTCTTTTTGCGCCCAAATCGTACCAGGCGGTTGCACACTCATAGTTGGCAATGGACTGCTGGGTGGAAATGTGCAGTTCACAATGGGGAGCATATTTTTTCGCCAGAGTGAAAGCACCCATGTCGGCAACGATCAGTGCATCGACACCAGCATCATCCAGCTGCTCCAGATAAGCGGGCAGATTGCAGATCTCATCGTTTCGGGGCATGGTATTCACGGTCACATGGGCTTTGACTCCGTGATCGTGGGCGTATTTAACAGCAACAGGCAATTCCTCCGGAGAGAAGTTCCCGGCGAAGGAACGCATACCAAAGGCGGTACCTGCAAGGTATACCGCATCGGCACCATACAAAACGGACATTTTCAGCCGTTCCATATCTCCGGCAGGGCTTAATAATTCCAATTTAGCCATTTTCTATCTGTAACTCCTTGATTGATGTCAAATGAAAGGGTTCGCTGGACTTTTCCGGCAGAAAGGGATTTCACCAGCGCATGATAATCATAACGGGTGCTGAGGGTATAAGTGCCGGGCTTGATTTTGGCTTGCGCATTGGTGATTCTGGCGTAGAGTCGGAATAACCAGGCATAGTCCACCAAACCTTCTTTTTTCAAAGTTTTGGAAATGTCTTTTAGGCTGTCGGTGTCGGAAACGGTGATCTGCACTTCTTTTTCTTCCCGACCAAAGGCCAGAACATCGGCGGTAAACAGCCAAAGAATATTGCCTAAGATCACACCGACAATAAAGATCACCGTCAGCCAAACGAACGGGGGAACAATGGCACCTGCGCCAGAAAAACCAGCTTTCTTTCTATGCTGGGGGACAAAGAATTCTTGCTGTTCATCGGCGTTTTCGTCCATAAAAATCCTCCTGTTATCGGATGACGATTTGAGAAGCCACCTGCTGGGCAACCTCTGCGCCCTTCAAAGCGGCAATCAGCTCCAGAGCGAACGGGACAGCGCAACCGGCGGAAGTACCGGTGATCACATTGTCATGCCGGATACAGGCTTCTTGCTGAATAACAGCAGTGCCCATTTTCTCTTCGCAGCCGGGGTAGCATACCGCAGGAATACCGTCGGTAATATGAAGGCTTGCCAAAATGGTGGGAGCAGCGCAGATGGCGGCTACAAATTTGTGGTTTGCATGGGCAAAGCAGATGGCATCCATAGCCTTGGGGCAAGCTTTGATGGATCGCACACCGCCCAGACCACCGGGGAGGACGATCATATCCAGATCCGTCAGATCCATCTGCTCAATGGTAATGTCAGCGGTGATGGGAATGTTATGACTTCCGTAGACAGTTTGCCCATTTAGGCCAACGGTTATAACACTGATGCCTGCCCGGCGCAGAAGATCGATGGGAGCGATGGCTTCCATTTCTTCAAATCCGGTGCCTAAGAATACATAGACCATGGTTAATCCTCCAAACAGGCGCAAATCAGACCATAGATTTCTTCGTGGATGTCTTCGATGGAACGCATTTCGCCGTCACGAACGCAGTTGATGACCTTCCAGTTGTAGAATGCGGCGGCGGTGCGACCGGTCTCCCGGCAAGTGGCAAGATAAGAACTGTTCTGCTCGTGGATATCTGCCTTGGTGTTGGTTTGTGCTTCCCGAGAACGCATGAGCTTTTCGGTGAATGCAGTGGGCACATCCAGATAGATCACCAGATCTGCCTTGGGAAGACCCAGTTTTTCATGCTCGAATTCTCCCAGCCAGTGCAGAAATTCAACCCGGTTTTCCGGCTTTTCCTTAGCAGCCTGGTGAACAGCGTTGGAAGTGGTGTAGCGGTCGGAGAAGATAAGGCCGCCGTCTTCATACCATTTTCCCCAGTCCTGCTTGTAAGATGCGTAGCGGTCAACGGCGTAGAAAGCCGAAGCGGCGTAAGCGTTGACATCGTCAGGGTTGGAGCCAAAGGCACCGTTTAAGTACATCCGAATGAGTGCGGAGCTTTCCTCCGAGTAGCGGGGGAAGACCAGTTTGCGAAATGCGATATTTTCACGCTCCAACCGCTCCGCCATCAAGCGGAATTGGGTGGATTTGCCGGAACCGTCGGTTCCTTCAATCACGATGAGCTTTCCCATGTTTTTCTGCCTCCTGAAAGTAAACATACTATAATAAAGTATCATACCATACTTTTAATCGTTTGTCCACTTGCCGTTAAAGATATTTTTTGGAGGAGGGCAGTGGGATAATCCGACAGAAAGCACAGAAATCATGTTGCAAAATGGAGCGAAAGCTGGTACAATGACTATAACATGAATCTAAAGAGAAAAAGGACGAATTGTAATGAATGAAACGCTGACTTTTGCCCAGCTGGGCTTAAGTGAAGCCATGCTCAAGGCACTCGATGCCAAGGGCTACGGCTGGCCTACCACCATACAGGCAGAGGCCATTCCTCATTTTTTGCAGTGGCGTGATGTGATCGCCAAAGCACCCACCGGCACGGGCAAGACCTTTGCCTTCGGCATTCCCATGATCGAACATATCGATGCTGCATCAGATGCGGTGCAGGGTCTTATTTTAGCGCCTACCAGAGAATTGGCCATCCAGATCGGCGACGAACTGCGGGGACTTTTGACTTATTTTGAAGGCATCCGTGTGGCAGTGCTGTATGGCGGTGCCGGCATTGGTGGGCAGATCAAAGCTTTGGAAAAGAAACCCCAGATCGTGGTGGCGACGCCCGGCAGATTGATGGATCACTACAACCGCAAGACCATTCGCCTGGACAAGATCCAGACTGTGGTGCTGGATGAAGCGGACCGGATGCTGGACATGGGCTTTTTTAAAGATGTGACCAAGATTTTGGATAAAATCAAGAACAAGAAGAATTTGGGCCTTTTCTCCGCCACCATTTCTCAGGAAGTGATGACCGTCTCCTGGATGTATCAGCGAGATGAAGTGGAGATCACCGTTGAGCCGAAGAAACAGGACAGACCTGATATCGACCAGTTCTGCCTGACTTGTACGCCGTTGGAAAAGGCGGAAAAAACCCTGCGCCTGATTAAAACACAGGGGTACGAGCGCGTAATTATTTTCTGCAACACAAAGCATATGTGCCAGCGGCTTTCTGATGATCTGCAACGGGCAGGGCTGGACTGCGATTGCCTTCATGGCGATATTAAGCAAAGCCTTCGTGAAAAGACCATGCAGCGCTATCGTCAGGGCAAGTTGGCCATTTTGGTTGCTACGGATGTGGCATCTAGGGGCATCGATGTGGATGATGTGGACTGCGTGATTAACTATGATGTGCCGGAAGAAAACGAATACTATGTTCACCGGATCGGCAGAACGGGTCGAGCCAAGCGCAAAGGCGTTGCCTGGAGCATCATTGGCAATTTCCCGGAAAAAGCCAAACTGGATGAAATTGCGAAATACTCCAATTATCAAATTAAACCCATGGTGCTGGGAGAGGACGGAAGCATGACGGAAGAAGTTGTGAAGGCACCTGTGTCTCCCAAGAGGAGACTGCGTTGACCGGGGCGGAGGCAGGATTCCTGCTGCTGACTTCTCACCTGGGAAACCCGGAGCGCAAAGTGCTGACTTCGGCGCAACTAAGGATCTTATCTAGCCGGGTACAGATGGCAGAAAAACAGGATCTCCAGCGAGAGCTGGAACAGCAGGATCTGATCGCCATGGGCTATGGTCGTGAAATGGCAGAGAGGATGCTGAAACTTTTTAGCGAAGAAGAATTGCTGCATCATTATTGCCGCAAAGGGGAGAAACAGGGCTGTGTTCCACTAACAAGGATCACGGCGCAGTATCCTTCCCGGCTGTGGAGCAAACTGGGGGAGGAAACCCCCGGTTGCCTTTGGTGCAAGGGGGATGTTTCCTTGCTGGCGCAACCAAAAGTTGCGTTGGTGGGCAGCCGTGATATTTTGCAGCGCAACCGTGGCTTTGCGGCAGAAGTGGGTCGTCAGGCGGCCTTGCAGGGCTATGTTTTGGTGTCCGGCAACGCCAGAGGTGCAGATCAATGTGCTCAACAGGCTTGCCTGCGTGCAGGTGGGCGTGTGATCTCCGTTGTGGCAGACTGTCTGGCGGAGAAGCAGGAAAAACAAAATGTTCTCTACCTTAGCGAGGATGAATATGATGCACCGTTTTCTGCGCAGCGAGCCATCAGTCGCAACCGGGTGATCCATGCATTGGCGCAGATGACCTTTGTTGCCCAATGTGGCTACAAAGAAGGGGGCACCTGGGATGGTACGGCGAAAAATTTGCGCCATGGTTGGAGCAATGTGTTTTGCTTTGCCGATGGAACGCCTGCTATGGAACTGTTGCAGCAGCTGGGTGCAGAACAGATAAGCATTACAGATTTAAAAGATTTTGCCACACTACCCCGGAAGAATTCGGGGTTTTTGGATGATTTTTAGGAGGATCGGTCATGAGCAGAGCGGATGAACTTTACAGGCAAACCTGTTTGGATATCCTGGAAAACGGCTTTTCTGATGAAGGGCTGGAAGTGCGTCCCAAATGGGAGGACGGCACACCGGCACACACGATAAAGAAATTCGGTGTGGTCAATCGTTATAATCTGGCAGAAGAATTTCCCATCATGACCCTGCGCCGTACCTACTGGAAATCGGCGGTGGACGAGCTTTTGTGGATCTGGCAGAAAAAGTCCAATCGCATTGCAGATCTGGGCAGCCATGTCTGGGATGAATGGGCAGGGGAGGACGGCACCATCGGCAAGGCCTATGGCTATCAGCTGGGTATCAAACACCACTATAAAGAGGGGGATTTTGACCAGGTGGATAAGGTGCTGTATGATTTGAAGCACAATCCGGCATCCCGCCGCATTCTGACCAATATCTATAATTTTGAAGATCTGCATGAAATGAACCTCTACCCTTGTGCCTACTCCATGACCTTCAATGTGACCGGGGACACCCTCAACGGCATCCTCAACCAGCGCTCTCAGGATATGCTGACTGCCAATAACTGGAATGTGGTGCAGTATGCGGTGCTCATGCACATGATGGCTCAGGTATCGGGGCTGAAAGTGGGCGAGCTTGTCCATGTGATCGCCGATTGCCATATTTATGACCGGCATATTCCGGCGGTGAAAGCAATGATCGAAAAAGAGGGCTTTGCAGCGCCGAAATTTACGGTGGATGAAACGGTTCAGGACTTTTACAAGTTTGCAAAAGACTCTTTCAAAGTGGAGAACTATCAGTATCATCCCTTTGATTTTGAAATTCCTATGGCAATTTGAGGTGCACTATGGATTTGATCGTAGCAGTATATGATGACTGGGGCATCGGTCGGGACGGTACGCAGCCGGTGGCACTTCGGGTGGATCGAAAGTTTTTCCAAGATCAGACCCGGGGAGCAACGGTGATCGCTGGACGCCGGACAGCCATGGATTTCCCCGGGCAACAGCCACTGCCAAATCGCAGGAATATTGTGCTTTCCCGGCAGAATATCGAAATGCCCGGGTTCACCATCTGTCACAGCCCGGAAGAGGCATTGGCTTTGACTGCAGGGACAGAAAAGGTGATGGTCATTGGCGGCGGCAGCGTCTATCAGCAAATGCTGCCGTTATGTGACCGTGCGATCATTACAAAAGTGCATTGCACGCCGGTTTCCGACACTTTTCTTCCCAATCTGGATGAAAGCGACGAATGGATCTTGCAGCAGATTTTGCAGGAAGGCCAGGAAGACGGCATCGCATACGAAATGTGCGTATACATAAGAAAACAACAAGAATGATGGAGGCATTGATCCATGCTTGAATTTATCCGTGTTGCCACTGCCGTGCCTGCGGTACAGGTGGGTGATGTGGCGAAAAACACAGAAGATATTTGCCAAAAAATCCGAGAAGCCGACGAAGCCGGATGCGATTTGGTGACTTTTCCGGAACTGGCTATGACCGGCTATACCTGCGCTGACTTGTTCTTCCAGAATACATTGCAGGTGCAGTGTATGAAGGGCTTGGACAAAATTGTGGAATGCTCCAAGCAATATCCCAAAGTGACTGCTGTGGTGGGTACTCCGGCGATTTTGGAAGGCCAGATGTACAATTGCGGCGCTGTTATTTCCGGCGGCAAGCTGTGGGGCCTGGTGCCGAAAACCTATTTGCCCAACTATAATGAGTTCTCCGAACGCCGTTGGTTTTCTTCGGCTATGGACTTGCAGCTGAACGAAGTCAGCTTGAAAGAGCTGGGAATGTCCGGCGATGATGTGATCCCCGTCGGTCGTGACCTGCTGTTCCGCATTGGTGACGGCTGTATGCTGGGTGTGGAGATCTGTGAAGACCTGTGGACACCGCTGCCCCCTTCAACACTGCTGTCTATCAACGGTGCGGAGGTGATCGTCAATCTGTCTGCCTCCAACGAAACCGTGGGCAAGCGTGCGGTGCGTGACGGTCTGGTTGCCCACCAGTCTGATATTTGCAACTGCATTTATGCTTACTGTTCCTCCGGTTATACCGAGTCCACGCAGGATCTGGTATTCAGTGGTCACAGCATCATCTCTGAGTGTGGCACCAAGCTGGGCGAGAATGAAAAGCTGATGGACAGTGATTATTTGCTGGTTCGTGATGCAGATTTTGGTAAGGTGCGTTCCGCTCGCCGGAAGAACAAGAGTGTTCGTGATGCGGCATCTTTTTATGGTAAAGTGGAGCCTATGCGTACCATCGACTGCTACTGCGATGCCCTTCGCAGCGATGGCTCTCTGTATCCCATTAACAAGCTGCCCTTTGTGCCCAAAGGAAAGGATGACCCGGCAACGCAGGTCATGTCTATTTTCGATATCCAGGTGGCTGGCCTGAAGCGTCGGCTGTCCCAGTTGAATGCGAAGGCAGTAGTCGGTGTTACCGGCGGACTGGACTCTACTTTGGCTTTGCTTGTAACGGTAGAGGCCATGCGGCAACTGGAAAGACCTGTGACGGATGTTCACGCCATCATGATGCCCTGTTTCGGTACTTCCCAGCGCTCCCAGCGCAATGCAAAAGCGTTGATCGATAGTCTGGGTGTTACTTCAAAGGAAGTGGATATTCGCCAGACGGTTATGGCTCATTTGGAAAACATTGGCTACACCGCAGATCAGCATACGGAAGTTTTTGAAAATGCCCAGGCACGGGAAAGAATGCAGGTATTGATGGACTATGCAGGTGTGGCAAACGCCATCGTCATCGGCACCGGGGATTTGAGTGAATTGGCTTTGGGCTGGTGCACCTATAATGGTGATCAGATGAGTATGTACGGAGTCAATGCCTCCGTGCCCAAAACACTGGTTGCCTGGATGGTCAGGAGTCTGGCGGAAAGTGAACTATTTGCCCAGCAGCAGAATGTGCTGCGGGAAATCTCACAGCTTCTTAGAACGGAGCAGCAGCCGGCAGACAGTGGCATTCGTGCCACGCAGGAGCAAGTTGGCCCGTATGTACTGCATGATTTCTTCCTGTACCATATGGCACGCCATGCTTATGCCCCCACAAAGATCTATACCCTGGCTTGTCGGGCCTTCGATGGAGAATTTGACAGCGCTACCATTAAAAAATGGATGAGAGTCTTCTATCAGCGCTTCTTTGCCCAGCAGTATAAGCGCAACTGCATGCCCGAAGGCGTAAAGATCGGCTCTATCAGTCTCAGCCCCAGAGGAGACTGGCGTATGCCCAGCGATGCCAGCGCACGGATCTGGCTGGATGAAGTGGAAAAGCTGTGATACGATTATAATATGGTATAAAGTCCCATCCAACGGATGGGACTTTTATCGTCTATAGGTGAATTATACTATCAAGTGCAACACTTGAAAAAAATAGAAGAAGTTCAT
>CAZJCA010000016.1:0-26936 GCA_964544505.1 uncultured Oscillospiraceae bacterium | reverse complement strand
AGACAAAAACTCGGCCTATCGGCATAGTCCAAGATTTTGTCCGCACCCCCGACCCGTTAAATGTTTATGCCTCATTATAATAGACATTTCTTATCTTTTCGTCGCCGTTCTGAATTGTAATTTCTTCACATTCTGACTTTTGCTTTATGATTTCTCAAATAGCTCAATCTTAGAGAAACATTCATGCTTAATTCTACCTATTAGATTCCGGAGCGCATTTACTACATGATGACGAATGACCCCGGTAATAGTGTTTCTATTAATCTATGTGCATTTTTGTGTTCATTTTTCTATCTATCGTTTTTGTAGTAATTCCAGCAAAAGCCCCCAATACACGAAGTAGGTTTTGTTCGTTCAACAGCAGTGCCCCGGCGTGAGTTTTGGTTCCCGGACGGGGCTTAAGCGTTTGAGAAAAAAAGGTTACAGTCATTTTTCAGCTTCAATCATCCTTTGATGCCTTTTTCTTATGACGATAATCATCCAACTGTCGCAGTTTGGGCGGTAACATGCCCTTCGGCAATGGTATTTCTGCCAAAGTCAACACAAGTGGCCAAGATCCAAAGCGTTTAGCAATATAACTGCCGCCCACTACATCTTTCATGACCGGACTACGGCCCAACTCATCTGTACATTGCCGCAGATAAGCTAATAGTTCTTCATCACTATCCGCCTCATGAGCTTTGCCCCAAACAAGATCCTGCGCCAAACGCTCCTCTTGCTCCTGTTTTGCCGCCTTCACCCGCTGCTGCTGCAATTCAGAACCAGCTTCCTTAGCTGCCATACGCTCTTTTGAAAAGAGTTTGGACTGTTCTTTGTACTCCAACTTGTAAATCAATCGTTCCGCAAGCGGAGGCATATTATGCGGTCGTGGCAGGCCTGCTGCTGCGATAACCGTTTCCCATCTGCCAAAACGCTTCTCAATGAAACTGCCGCCAATAAGTTCACCTACGTTAGGCGTATGTCCAAGTTCCTGTGCACAATGCTGAACATACTCCAGCAGTTGCCTGTCAGTGTCATGCGAATGCTCCTGAAAAAAAGCAGCCTCTTTCTCTCGAAGTGCAAGACTCACCCGCTGATCTATCTTCCTATTGAACCAGATGTCACCGCGAAAAGATCTTTGATTTCCTTTAATTGACATGAACATACACCTTCAATATCATACAGAGATTCCCTTACTGAATTTTAACTGACAAATGGTTTCAGCTTATAATTCCGACTTCAAAACTCGCCAAAGTCGAATAACATTGTGTCAACAGATTGAAAGCATCCCTGAGTTTGTTTACTTACTTGCTCAAAACGGACGCTAGCCGTGTGGCAGCTGTTCATTTACTAATATAGGTTCTTAACGCCACGGCCGCCGAGGGCACAGCTTCATCAGTTCATTTCAAATAAACATACACTGAACTGTTTAAGCAAATCAGAACTCCACCCCCGGACGGTGGGAATGCCTTTGTCAAAAGGGTGCTTTATTTTCCGCATCTCGGTCACATAATCTTCCAATTCCAGCAATCCGGCAGAGGGATTTCTGCCGGTAAGAGCGACCTCCAGCCCTCCGGCCTGGCGCGGAGAAACTGCGTGACCCTGTCTTCGCATATGACGCCGTTGTTACAGGCGGAGACAGCCTCGTCCAGCACCGCGCAGATCACTGTGGTTTTGCCGCAGCCGCTGCTGGCGCCCGCCAGAAGGACCCGGGGCACGCATTGTTGCATCATGCTTTAGCCTTTCCACGGAGAGTATCATAGGCCGCGGCAGCCCGGCTTACATACATCTCCCAAACAGCGGGCAGTTCACCCAGGCCTTGTAGCGTCCAGGAAACCTCAAAACCGGCTTGTTCCAGTATCCCGCGCAGGCTGTCAGGCTTATCGCCTGCCATATCATTTTTGGAGTGATCACCTGACACCAGCAGCAAAGGCACCAAATGTACCTTGCGTTTCGGCTGTGCTTTAAGGGCTTCAACAGCATCTTTAAAGCTGGGCTTCCCTTCCACTGTACAGAGGATCATCCCCCGCTCCGCCATAAGCTCTGCAAGACGAACATACAGGCAATTGGAAAGATGCTCCGTACCGTGTCCCATGGCTACCAGCACAGTATCCTCTGCCACGGGGTAGGTCCGCGCCAGAATGTCCGGAACAAGCTGCAAATCGGCATCATCCCACAGCAAAGGCAGACTCATGACTACCTGCAGTTCATTAGCACACAACAGAACTTGGGCCCGCTGCTTATCATATTCTTCTCCTGGGATCAACAGTGTGGGCTGCACTACGACCTGCTGAACGCCATCGTTCCGCATACGCGCAAAAGCATCTTCCACACTGTCCACAGCAATGCCATACCTGCTCTTTAACCGGCTGCGGACGATGCTGCTGGTAAAGGCCCGATAAAGGGGGACTTCGGGAAATGCGGCTGCTAAAGCATTTTCTGTGGCTTTGATCGCCTTTTCCAAAGTATCCAAATGTGTAGTTCCAAAACTTACGATCAGAAATCCGATTTTCATGTTACACGCTCCTTACAGATTTTTGCGGTGAATGACCACCACATTGGCGATGATCATAAAAACGATAGCGTAACCTGCCAGAACAACAAGACTAAACAAATCAGGCACGCTTCCGTAAGCCATAGCCCGAAGAGAACCGCTGGCATGCGTCAGGGGCAGGAGACGGATAAGCGCCTTGATCGCATCAGGCACTTTATCCAGAGGGAAGAATGTGTTGCACAAAAAGGTCATGGGCAGGATCACAAAAGAGGAAAACCTGGCAATATCACCATGTGTTCTTGCAAGGATTGCGGCTGTTACGCCCAATGCACTGAAAGCAAGGCCGTTCAGCAGCATTGTAAGGAAAAAAGGTACGCTCAGTTGAATACCCGCGCCAAAGGGAGCAGACAGCAATAGGATCAGTACGCCGCTATACATGCCACGCAGAGAGCCGCCCAACATCTGACCTACGATATAAGCAGGCATAGGTGTGGGTGAAATGATGATCTGATCAAAAGAACGCTCGAAAAGGCGCTGCACATTCAACGGCTGCGCTACGGCTGAAAAGCTGGTATTCATAGTGGTCAAAGCGATAATGCCCGGCACAAGGAAATCAATATAAGGGCGGTCGGAGACCGAACTGGTGGAACCCAGGCCCCAGCCCAGAGCGATCATATACAAAAGAGGGCTGACCAAAGCAGAAGCAGTGATCTTTCCCCATTCGTACCGGAACTCTACCCATTTCTCCCAAAGAACTGTGGCGATTACATGGAAAAACATTCTGATCTTCATCACTTTGCCCCCAGGCCGCAGCCTACCATATTCAGAAACACATCCTCAAGTGTCGTGCTGCGTATCACAAACTTGTTTTCCAGTTTGGATGCAAAAGCCAACGCAGCGTCTTTCTCTGTAAAAAACATACTGCTGGTATGGTCACCGTCAAACTCGTCAATGGCCACCTCACCCAACGCGCAAATCAATGCCTGCGGTGTATCCAGACGGGCCACTTTTCCTTTATCAATCAAGGCAACACGCTCGCAAAGGCACTGCGCTTCATCGATGTAATGGGTCGTGAGCAATATGGTCATGCCCTGCCGGTTAAGCGAGCGAAGCAAATCCCACATCTGCCGCCGGGAAGCAGGATCCAAACCAATGGTGGGCTCGTCCAGAATCAATATCTCCGGATCGGTCAATAAGGCCCGGCACAGCATCAGCTTGCGCTTCATACCACCGGAGAGCTTGCGGACTGTTTTCTTGCGATGTTCTGCCAGGCCGCAGAATTCCAGAAGCTCGCCGCTTCGTGCTTTTGCTTTTTTCAGATCCATAAAATACAAACGCGCCTGCAGCTCCATAATTTGGTCGAGATTCATATCGCCGCGCAGAGAATTGTGCTGCGTGATAAGCGCCAGCTTACGCTTAATATCCTGCCGGCTGCGGGTCAGCAGTTCCCCGTCAATAACAATCTCACCTTCGGTTGGCAGCAGCAGTGTAGACAAAACACTGATAAGTGTGGTTTTTCCTGCCCCATTCGGTCCCAGTAATCCAAAAAATTCGCCTGTTTCAATCGTCAGCGAAACATTGTCCAGAGCGTTTCTTTTCGCCTGCGGATAAATCTTCGACACATGCTTGATCTCGATCATCTGCTGACCTCCTCAACAGTTCCTTCCGCCTGCATATAAATGCTCCGCAGCCGGCGCAAGGTCTCTTCATCCGTGTTCCACATACCGCGTTGATTTGCCTCCAGCAAACGTTCGCTTACGCTATGCACAGACCAGCGGTTAGCCTCTTCCATCCACCGACGGGTCTCCTCATTGAACAAAAATGTGTCAGCCATAGACTGATACATCCAGTCCTCTCCGGTCTCCGCAGTGGCATCCCAGCCAAAAAAGCTGTCAACGGCGGCAGCGATTTCCTGCGCACCTTTGAAGCCATGGCGTTTCAAGCCATTCAGCCACTTGGGGTTAAGCACCTTTGTGCGGACGATACGGGCCATTTCTTTATCAATATCCCGCGTCACGGGCCGGTCCGGATTATCGGTATGGCCGGTGACTGACATGGGTTTCTGTCCGGAATTGGCACGGACACAAGCTACCAGGCCGCCATGATAACCGTAGAAGTCGTCACTGTCCAACATATCGTATTCCGCAGTGCTTTCATTTTTAATGGTGACCCGGACAGTGGACATTCTTCGGCGGAAGGCTTCAGCGTGACGTTCGCCGTGCGCCCTTTCCGTGTAACCGTAACTGGACCAGGTCTCAAACACCTGGGCCAGATCGCGAAAATCGTTCCATTGCTTGCTGTCGATCACATTTGACACAGCGGTTCCGTAACAGCCAGGAGCGCAGCCGTAAACCCGGATGTAAGACTGGTCCAGCGCTTTGTCCTCAGGGATCCCTTCTGCGGTCAGCTTTTCCATATCTTCCCGGATATGTTTTTTAATGTAGTTCATTTCCTCAGGCTCATCCAGTGCCGCCACGCTGATCACGGCCTGGTCCATCAGCCGGATCAGATTTGGATACATGTCCCGGAATAATCCGGAGATACGAAGCGTCACGTCAAGACGTGGCCGTCCCAGTTCTCCCAACGGAATGGGTTCAACGCCCAGGACATGGGTCGTCTGCCCAAGATATACCGGCCGGACACCCATCAAGTGAAGGCATTCGGCAAAATCTTCACCGCAGGTCTTCAGAGTATTGCCGGCCCAAACCACCATGGCGATGCTCTCAGGCAATCCGCCTTCCTGTGCATCATACTGTGCAAGCATCTGTTTTGCCAGCTTTCCGCCGATTTCCCAGGCCACTCTGGAAGGAATCTGTGTTGGATCACTGGCGTAAAAATTGCGGCCGGTTGGCAGAATAGATACATTGCCCCGGGTAGGATTTCCACCCAGTGCTGTCGGGACAAAGTGTCCATTGGTTCCGCCAATCAGATTATCCATTTCATCAGAGATATGATCCATTTTGTCCTTGACGACTTCACACATAAAGCTTAAAACACGCGTCACGTCAACAACAGAACCTGGAAAAGCCTCTGCTGACAGGACATCTCCAATTGCGGATGTTTCGTAGTTTCTTTCTGCCAGGCGTGCAGTGATTCTCCGGGCAGCAGCCACAGCATTGTCATAGATTGTAAGGCCGCAGATTCCTTCAAAGTCGGCAGCGGGATTATCTTTTACCTGCTCCGGATCATAACCCTGAGCAGTCAGAATGCTATCATTGAGTGAAGGTACATTCCCGTTTCGAACACGTACCAAGGTACGGATCATATTATCATAGAGCTTGCCTTCAGGGACTTTACCAAAGATATGAAGGCCATCCTTCACTACTGAATTTTTCAAATCGCTCATCCAGATATGAATGGCGTCCACCGTGCCCTCCGGATCGTCTGCAAAATCGGCTTCTGTCAGGTTCAGATCCTGTGTCAGCTTAGCCTCCGCTGCCAGATCAAAGATACGGCGCGCCAGTTGCGGTACCTGCGCCGGACGCACATGTTTCGCCTGGTTATATTCCTTCATGGCTTCGTCGATAACCGTGAGGCTTTCATAAGTGTCCGCTTCGTCCAGGGACGGCGGCATATGGTCCAGAATCACCGCCCAGGAACGACGCTTTGCCTGCATACCTTCACCAGTGATGCCAATATGATAAGGGTAAAGATTTGGCATGCTTTGCAGAACTGCATCGGGATAGCAGTCCCGGCTGAGTCCTACCTCCTTGCCGGGCGTCCACTCCAGTGAGCCGTGAGTACCAATGTGCCAGACAACATGAGCGCCAAAAACCTCTTCCAGCCAACGGTAATATGCCTGATAGCTGTATGGAGGCGTAGAATCTGTGCTGTGATACAGTTCCGCGGCCCGTTCTCCCAATGCCCGCGAGGGCTGCAGGCCGATGAAAACATTGCCGTTTCGGATGCCCGGAATGAGCAGCTTGTCCCCCACCGCCATCAATTCGCCGGGTGCCTTTCCCCAAGTGTTGTTCAATTCCTGCAGCATCTTTTCGCTGTCTGCTGCAAACCAGGGCTTCCAGACTGCGGGCTCCACCACATCGGCTGCAAGTTCCAGCATGGCCGTTTCAGATGTCCACCGCAGATCAGATGTTAATCCGAAGGTAAGCCGGTCTGCAATGTCTTGCCCATTTTCAAAATCGAACGCAGTCTGTACGCCTTGTTTCTTTAGCTCCAGGATCATGAGGTGGACACTTTCAAACGTGTCCAGGCCCTCGGCACAACCGATCTTTGCATTGCCGGGCATGGTATTAAACAAAATTGCAACCTTTTTTTCATTCTGAGGAATCCTGGAAAGCTTCGCCCAGTTGACAGCCAGCTTGCAGATGCGTTGGACACGGTCAGCAATTGGAATGCAGATCTTGCGTTCCACGCCTTCTTCTTCCAGGATCTCCTGCGCGGCGCATGGAACAGACAGGATCTGCCCGTCCAGTTCTGGCTGAAACACACTGGTGCTCAAGGACATGCTGTCCAGGCCTTGAGGCTTTTTTACGTAGTCCTCTCTGGTAAAGCGAGTAATAGGCACCTGCAACGCAGGGACATCCCATAAAGAAAAAACACTTTCCCCCATCTCCCGGCAGCCATCACCGGGCCAACTCATGTGTGTCAGGGAAAAGCCGGTCAATACCAAAATGACCTCCGGCAATCGTTTCCCTTCATAGGTAAACCAACGCTCCATGGCATGACGCACGCCCCGTTTGTCGTCCTCATCATTGGCCATGCGCGTGAATAACGGCAGCGCCAGAGCACCCAGCTTTTCCAGCTCCGCCAAAATAGCGTCGATATGGCGGGTATTTTTATTTGCGATGTGGGTCTGATGGAGGATCAGGCCCACAATGGGCTTTTCTCCTTTTGCAGCTTCACGGCGCAGGGACAAGCTTTCTTCATCATTCAGAATGCCGCTGCGCGTGTAAAAGCCTTCCTCCAGAGGTGCTTTCGGAGCCGGCACTGCACATTGGATACCGAAATGCTGCTTCGCAATATGCAACAGCATAGCGCGAAAGTTTGCTTCGTCACCATAGCGGAAATATTGCTGCACCGCCTGGTAGGCTTCAGGTGAAAGCCCGGAGGTGGGCAGCAATTCCGCCATCTCATCCGGCAGAGAAGATTCAAAATACACCGGCATGGATGCGGTCAACTGTCCCCAGATCAAATGGAAATCCGTGAGGCACTGGGCGCCGCCATGGAAATAGACCACTGCAAAGTCGCAGTGTTTTGCATCCTCCAGCATCTCCGGAATCTTCTCAGGGTGTTGGGTCAGCTCCCAGACGGACCAACAGACGCCCTCCACCAATACAGGCCGGTCGGCCTCCAGCCCCCGCAGGGCCCGGCGCATATTCCAGAGCCGGTCCTCAGTGGCGATCAGACATAACACACGCATCATAGTTCCTCCATTTCTTTCCCAGACAGCACATGGTGCATCAGACAGGCCAATTGATCAGTTTTGCGGGACCCTGTCCTGGCGGCAGGACATCCGCCCAGGCAAAGCGCAAAAGAATCACAGCTTCGGCATTCTTTTGGCGCTGCAAGCAAGTCTGCTTTATCGTTCTTTTGCGGCAAGCTATCCCGGATATTTCCAAGCAGAAAGGTATCCAGGCCTGCCAATGAGGAGCAAGGCCAGATGTTACCTCGGCCATCTACCGCCAAAGAAAGGCTTGTCTGGGCATAACAGTATGCCTCCCCGCAAATAGATAACGCTTTTCGCTTATGCAGTCGGTCCAATTCACGCAGTTTAAAAGAGATCCCTGCATTTTGAAAGGTTTCTGTCTTAGCTTTTAGGTCCCTTAAACCAATTTTCAAGTCTTCAGGCGTAGGCGCTAAGTCCTGGCCGGCCCCGCGGCCCAAGGGCCGGAAGAGGTCCAGGCCGACACCCGCCACATTTCCCAGATACAGAGCCAAATCCGGAAGAGTTCCCAGGTGCGCTGCATTGGCGGCTGTGACAACGGCTGTCAGGCCACAGCACATTCCTGCTTGACCCAAATTGCGGATCCCCTCTACTACAGAACCATAGCTTGGTGTGCCGTCAGGAAAGACCCGCAGTTTATTATCTTCTTCGATACCGTCCAGGCTAACGCCCACTCCGCAGCGGATAGCTTTCAACCTTCGGCAAACATCAGGTGTCAAGAGCGTTCCATTGGTCTGAACAGAAAGGATTAGCCGGCGTCCGCTGGATTTTCCAAAGGCCGCAACCGCTTCCATAAGTTCCAGCTTCAGCAGCGGTTCGCCTCCTGTGAACTGAATGCGTAGACTGCTGCCAGGCATACAGCACAGTTCTACAGCCCGCAAAGCAGTGGCCTCATCCATGTCGAACGGTTTGGTTCCCTCACGGGCAGCATAACAATATGCGCATTTCAGATTACAGCGTTCTGTCAGGCGCAAAATCAACAGTTTTACGTTTTCCATAATGCAGGCACTTAACCGTTCAAGCCGGCCAGAATGGAACGGGTCTTCACAATGCTTTCAAGCTGAGCGCCTTTTATGTCATCTATCTTGTAATAGGCCGCGCTCATCACATCAGCCAGTTGCCGGGCAATATGCAGGGAAACAAACTCTTTTTCCGTATCTATCACTACGGCATGAATATGATCCTGCCTGATCAGTTCCGCTGCTCGCATTGCGTCTGCTACGGCATCTTCCGTCCACAGAGCACGGTTAGCCCGGCCGTCTGTAACCAATACCAGCATAGGCAGCAGTTGGGGATCTTTCAGTCGGCGGGCTTTCAAAAGCTGCCATGACTGGTACAAACCACCAGCCAAGGGCGTCCGGCCACCGGTAGGTAATTCCTGAAGTTTCTTTTGAGCCAAATCAACACTTGCCGTAATGTCCAGCAGGGTCTGCGCGCCCTCCTTGCGAAATGCAACCAATCCAATGCGGTCCCGTTTCTGGTAGGAGTCCAGAAGCATGGACAGGATCGCTTCCTTTGCGGCCTTCATTCGCTTTTGCGCGCCCATGGAACCGCTGGCATCCACAGCAAACACGATGGTGGCTCCCACATGGTCTTCCCGCACTTTAAAGCGAAGGTCCGAATCTGTCAGTGCCACAACACAGCTGGTGTGGTCACGGCCCGCTTGAAAAGGCGCTGCAGCACGAAGTGTCGCGTCCAAAGCCAAATCGTGCTGGCTGGGTGTTGAACGAGAAGTAAAAGAAGCATACCGTCCTTTGTTTGTTCCGCTCCTTGTTTTGCTTCGGCGGCCAGTACCTTGACGCAGCAGACGGTCATGTGGAAGCGATGGAATCAAAGAAAGCAGGCCCGATTCTTCGCCTTCCACCACCTGATCCGTATCAGAGCCTTCTGCTTCTTTCCGCTCGGGCGGGGGCGTATCTGTCTCCGCACCATCGTTTCCGTCTTGTTCCTCATATTCAGGCTCCTGCCCGAACAACTGGGTCTGCTTGTTGGGTGCGTTAGATCTCTCATCTTGTGTCTGGCTTTGCTCGGGATCCTGAGGCTGCTGGGGAGGCTGCGGTGGCTGATCTTCCGCGGGCGGTGACTCCTGGCGCTGCCTATGGGGCAGTACATAGGCAGCCGCTTCCTTCAGATCACCTGCGGTGACATAATCACGGCCATTCCAGGCTGCTGCGGCCGCCGCGGTCCGGATGAGCACGATTTCGCAGCGGTTGCCCTCTGCACCTGCCTGCCGGGCGTATTTCCCCGCCAGCAGCCGGACAGCCTCGTCAACAGCTACATCTGCAACAAGTGCTTTTGCACGAAGAATCTGCCCCTTTAGTGCCGCGCTTTCGGCTTCCCACTTTTTGCAAAAGGCAGCAGGATCGTGCTCGTACTCCATACGCCGTCGAATGATCTCTGTACGCATTTCCAAGTCCTGCTCACCAATCACCTCTACATATAAGCCGAAGCGGTCCAGAAACTGGGGACGCAGCTTTCCCTCTTCCGGATTCATCGTACCTATCAGGACAAAACGGCAGTCATGGCGGCAGGAGATTCCCTCCCGTTCCACCAGATTTTCGCCATTGGCCGCAGCGCAGATCAATGTACTGACGATCCCATCTGGCAAGAGGTTTACCTCATCTACATAGAGAATATTTTGGTGGGCACGTTGCAGCACACCACCGGAAAAGGCTTTTATACCTTCTTTGACCGCTTTTTCAAAGTCAATGGCACCGACCAGCATATCCTCTGTAATGCTCAGAGGCAGCTCCACTACGTTTTGACCGGTGAGCGAAGCAAGCCCGCGAACGATGGTAGATTTGGCGGTTCCTTTTTCCCCACATAGGAGCACACCGCCGATGCGCGGCTCAATCAGGCAATATAAAAGGGCTTTTTTAACCTGCTCCTGTCCAACAATAGCAGAAAAAGGATAGAGCAAATCATCCATTCAACACACGCTCCCAGTCAGCAGGCAGACCGTCAGTGGTGTCGAATGGCATACGGCGCATACGGTGTGCCAGCACCATGGGCGCCACGCGGATCAGGTGCTCCCGCCGCGCTTCCGTATCGCCCTCAAATGCTGCCAGAGTGCATGCTGCTTTCAAAAGCGTAATGTCTGCACGATGCCCGTCCACTTGCAATGCCACACCGGTTTTCGCAGCATCCTGATAAAGACTTTCCGGTATAAGGACATCATTCAAACGCTTCTGTGCATTTGTCACGCGGTTGCGCAATACCTGCTGCTCTGGCTCCCACTGCCGGCAAAAGGCAGCCGGGTCTTTTTCATAGTCCATCCGGCGGGCAATCAACTGGGAACGCATTTCCAGATCCTGTTCGCCCCGTATCTCCACAACCAATCCGAAACGGTCCAATAGCTGCGGCCGCAGGTCGCCCTCCTCCGGATTCATAGTACCCACAAGCACAAATTTCGCCGGATGAGAGTAACTGATCCCCTCGCGCTCTACCGTATTGACACCCATCGCAGCGCTGTCCAACAATACATCCACGATATGGTCATCTAAAAGGTTGATTTCATCCACATATAAAATATTTCCGTTAGCCTGGGCAAGCAGGCCGGGCTCAAACACCTTTTCTCCCTGTTTTATCGCTTGCTCCATATTAAGGGACCCAACCACACGATCTTCAGTAGAGCTGACGGGCAATTCCACCACCCGGCGGGTATAGGGAACCGTTTTATAAGGCGCTTTCTTTTCCCTACAAGCAGCACATAAGTTTCCACTGCCGGGACGGCAGTGGAAAGCGCACCCCTCAATAACATCGATCTGCTCCATCAGGTCTGATAGTCCGCGTACAGCAGTAGACTTTGCGGTCCCTTTTTCTCCGCGGATCAAAACTCCGCCCAAGGCGGGATTGATCAGATTCAGGATCAGAGCCAGCTTCATTTTCTCCTGACCAACAATAGCAGTAAATGGATAATTATGCTCCATATTAATCATTCTCCCTTCGTGGAACAAATCCTAAGAGGGTCTCCCGCGCAGCCAGGAGACCCTGTACATGTTGTATCAGAACTCGCAATCAGGATACAAGAACCCAGCCATGACCTTATAGGACTCGTTGTAGCGCTTATTCGCCTTATTGTGGAACAGGCCCTTCTCCAAAGCGATGACCCTGTCATTTTTAACGGCCGCCAGTTCCTGCCACACAGGATTGTCACCGAACATTTCTTCCAAAGTATGTACGCCTGTATCGCCAAACTCAGACATAAAGATGATATCAGGGTTCAACGCATAGATATCTTCGAGATTGATCTCAATGCTGGTTGCGGCGCCTTCGTTATTGGGATCCACCAGGTTAACGCCGCCCAGCTCCTTCAGAATGATACCAGGCTGAGAATCCACAGTATATGCCTTCAGCACGTCAGAAGACATGACCAGAATAATGGCGGTGGGAGGCGTTTCCACTTCAGGTACATGAGATACCACTTCAATGATATCGTTTGCTGTCGCTTCTGCAATGTTATCCCACAGTTCGGGCCGTCCGTTCAGATTGCAGAAGACCTTGAACCATTTCAGATAATCCTGGACCGCGTCATAATTGATGCCGATAACAGGAATATTGGCCGCTTCCGCAGGGCCGGAAATTGTAGAATATCCTTTCATACCAGTGGAGCAAATGATCAAATCAGGCTTGGCGCCAATGATCTGTTCCACATCCCAGTTCGTGCCGGAGGAGCTTTCAGTCACCACAGTGACGCCTTCATCCTGCGTGATATCACGGCCAATCTGCTCCTTGTAAAGCGTGCTGGCGCTCTTCCCGCCGACAGCAAGCTGTACTGTGCCGCCAGCCTCATACCACAGGCACGCAAGGCTTCCGTACAAAACAGCAACATTCTGAGGATTCTTGGCAATGCTGATCTCTTCGTTGCTTCCGTCGTCCGTAAAGATCACATGAGTATCCGTAACAACGACCTCATTAGCCTTACCCAGATAGTACTCCACCACTTCATTGTTCATCTGGGAATCTTCGGGTGTGCTGGTGTTTTCGGGAACAACAACGTTATCTGTGTTCTGGGGAGCCGGTGTTTCGGTGTTGGTGGCGTTTTCTCCCTGCTGGGATTCTTCAGCTTGATTACCGCAGGCAGCCAGGGAAAACAGCATGGCCATTGCCAGCAGCATTGCAATTAGTTTTTTCATAAATTTCCTCTTTTCTTTTTTATTACGGCGCAAAATGCGTTGCGAACAGCATTACAGTTTTTCTGGAATCATTACGGGACAATGGTTTTTGTCATCGTGGATGACCTGTGAGCCGATATGAAAGACCTTCTCCATATTGTCATGTTCAATGATTTCCTCGGGTATGCCATAATGAAAGACATGTCCATCCTTCAGTACATAGATCCGATCAGAATAACGCGCGGTAAAGTTCATGTCGTGTAACACCATGACAATGGTAATGTGCAGGCAATCACATAATTCCCGAATGAGTTCCAGTACCTCGATTTGATAGCCGACATCCAGATAAGTGATCGGCTCATCCAAAAGCAGGATCTGGGGTTGCTGGCAAATCGTCATGGCGATCCAGGCTCTTTGTTTTTCTCCACCGGATAAGTTGTTCAATAGCCGGCCGCCCATTTCAGCCAGGCCGGTCATTTCCAGGGTATTGTCGATGATTTTTCTGTCTTCCGCCGTCAGACTGGCACCAAATTTTTTGTAGGGATAGCGGCCGTAGGATACAAGTGTACGAATATCAATATCAGAAGGCGACACATGACTTTGGGGCAGATAAGCAATTTTCTTCGCCAACTCTTTTGGGGCATAGCTGCGGATGTCCTTGTCTTCAAAAAGCACGGAGCCTTTGACCGGAGCAACTGTACGGGGAACCGTTTTCAAAAGACTGCTTTTCCCACAGCCATTTGGACCGATAATTGCAGTGATTTTTCCCTTTTCAAACTTCATGGAGATGTCTTGCAAAATGGTTCGTCTGCCATAAGCGATGGTAACATCCTGAAATCCGAAATACACGGCTCTGCCCTCCTTAGTCGTTGTCCTTTTTCTTTCGCAGCAGGAAAAGAAAGAAAGGCGCACCGATGAACGACAACACGATACTGACCGGTAAGTCACCGATGGGCAGCACTGCGCGGCCAACCGTGTCGCAGGTGACCACCAAGCTATAGCCCAGAAACATAGAAGCGGGGAACAAATATCTGTAATCAGAACCGATGATGAGCCGGACGATATGGGGAACAATCAATCCAACGAAGCTGATAAGACCAGCTACAGCCACCGAAGCGCCGGCCAGCAGAGAAGACACGGCGATCAAAAAGAGGCGGAACTGCTCCGTGCGTAAGCCCAAAGAATTGGCCATCTCATCACCCAGCATCAGGATGTTCATTTTGGCCGGCAGAAGGAAGCAGACGCAGATGCCCACCAGCATATAGGGAATGATCAGTTTGAAATCCTTCCATACCAAGCCATTGAGACTGCCTACCATGAAGCCGGAGGCGTTGGCCAGTTCTTCGGAGAAAAAGGTGCGGATGATATCATTGAAAGCACCGAACATGGCGGATACCGCCATACCTGACAAAATCATCTTTACCGGGCTGACGCCCTTTTCATAAGCCAATGCATAAATAACCAGGGTTGTGGCAAAAGAGCCCAGAATAGTTGCCACAGGAAGCGCATGTGCATATTGAGGCAGGGCCACCAGCGTAAGGTATCCAACAAAGCTGGCACCGCTGGTAACACCGATGGTCGAGGGTGATGCGAGATGATTGCGCATGACGCCCTGGAGAATACAGCCCGCCAAAGACAGGCAGACGCCGACCATCCCTCCGCAGAGGATGCGGGGCAGCCGTACATTCCAGACAATCAGCCGGGCGTCTGCCTCGACATCAAAAAAGGATCGATAGACCTGTGGAATAGAATAAGAAATACTTCCAACTGCTACGCATACCAACGTAGACACGGCGCACAAACAGGCCAGAACTATAATTACAGTCATCTTAAAACCTTTTGATTGTCTGATTTTCACTTTGGGCTGTTCCATTTCATCCGTGTCCTTTCCACGAAAAAGCCGTGGCAGCGAATCGCTGCCACGGCCGTATTTCCGTAACAAAAAAACTCTTTCCCATATCTCGTAGGTAGGAGCATTTCCACAGTCAAGCAGGTCTTCTGACTCGCGCTTATAAAGGGACTCCTCTTTTACGTCTGAGCTCTGCCTTCCCAGTTTCCCAGTGACCGACTTTCGTCAACGAGCTTCAGCCTCGGCGCACACAGCGGCGGTACCATCCAAGATTCTAACTTGGTTCACGATTATTCCCAAGACCTTTTCAGGCCAAGGGCATGCTTGACTGTCTATTAAATTCGTTTACATTATACTCATATTCTCCGGATTGTCAACCGCTGCATAATAAGTTGCCATGCAGTCCGTTTCTGGAAACAGCCCATCCCTTCACTGACTCCTCTGCACCTGTTAATTGACCCTCTGCGCAGGTTCTTTCGAAATTACAACAAACAGGAATACAGCAATGACAAAACATTTTCGGCGCCCCAAATTCCCATCAGTGGGAGATGGCGGCTGAAAGCTTTGTGCCGAACCACGGGATCCTCCATGCAGATAGACGGGTTGCAGTCGTGAAGCATGCAGAGCAGGCCGCTGCCCAGCAGGATATCATCCGTCATGATTTCTGGATTGCGGTTTACAGCGCCATTTGTTGACAAAGCAGAAACCCGATCAGAGGGACGAATACACTCCATTCCAAGCTCCAGCTTGATAAACCGCTCCAAAGCATTCATCCGGGAAGGACGCACGTCCAAAAAGACGCGCCGCCGACGCCGGTTTTCCATACTGGAAGAAAACTGCCGGGTTACGAAGGATGCTTCTTTTAAATCCTGTTTCCATAGGGCACTGGGTGATACACCGGTGGCCTGCTCTACCGCGGACACCAATGCTTTGCATGCGTCCACACCATAAGGAATGCCCTGATACCAAGGAATATCCCACAATTCCTTTGCCATAGCAGCCAGCACTGCTGCTTCTGGTTCAACCGCCAGGATCCACTGGGCTTTTTTCACATCGCACAGATTGTAGCGTCCCAGTTCATCATTAAGCAGCGGAATACCGAAATAATCCTGCAGCATCCTGCGAATTTCATTCAGGTCAGAAATGCCGTTGTAATCCACCTCGCTCAGTCCCAGGATCAGGGCGCCGCTTTTTTGCACATCAGGTAGTTTCGGCGCATTGTTTTTCAGAAAGGCAGCCGCCGCTTTGTAGGCTATGCTTTTTCCCTGGGTTTCGCTGCCCTCAGCAGGAAGCTGATCCAGCACCGACAGACTGGCCTGCACGTGAGACTGCATTTTAAAGCAAACAGCCTTCAGGTCAACGCCAATGATCTCGCTGACCGGCGAGGACATGACAATCATCAGAGAGGGTTTCCGTTTTTGATCGACCTCCAGAATCGCCTTTTCCAGGTTTTCTGTGTCACCAAAGATGATCTGATGCTCCTTCAATCCGGTAGCAAAAAAGTGGCTGGTTTCACCCCGCACATTGCTCTGAACATAGTGCATCGTTCCTTCCGGGCCGTGCTCTATGACAGCGGCATCCTTCCAGACTCCGGCTGCACGATAAAATCCAATCCGCACGGATGCAGGGGGCAGTGCATCATATACTCTCATTGCTTTCCCTCCATTCTTTTGGCTGTCAGCACCCGCTGCAGACATGCTTTGTAGTATTCAAATCCGGCGTCTACCCGTCCCGTCGGAAAGGAGAACGCATATACCGGATATTCCCGGATGATACCGCTGGTGGTCCCTACAAAATAGTCAGGCAAATGCTCTTCCAACATGTTTCTGATTGCCGATTGGTTCGCATTTTGCCAGAGAATGGGATTTGCCCGTTCTGCCAGAGCAAGCCGGGCTTCATCCTCTTTATCACGGACACTTCCCTGAAAAATACAGGTGGGTTCCATGCCCAGCCGGTTCAGAAACAGGCAAGCTTCAAAGGGATAGATTGTAGTTTGATTGTAAAAGAAAGTTGTACCGCTGACTTTGGCAGACACCACTTCTTCCATCGTTTGGATCTCACGGACCTGGGTCTGGATCCAGTCTTCCAGGTCCTCCGATGCAAGCGCAGCCAGTTCCCGCCACGCCTGGATGACATGGTTCAAATCCAGCCGTCTGTCAAAGCGTACATAGGGGATTCCGTGATCCCGCTCCAAATTTTTTGCCACCTCTAAGCCGCACCCCTCCAGGACCAGGGTGAACCCCACTTCCGGCAGATGCTGCACCTTGTCAGCATCACTTTCATAGGGCAGAATACTCTGAAGACTGTAGCCCTTGTCCAAGAGCCAGCGGACAGGCTCACTCTCGTCTGCACCGTATTTGCGGGCCCCTAAAACAGCAAAGCTTTTAGCCTTGCGGGGCAGCGATTTTAAACCGGCGGTCAGTGCAGCTAACGCCTTTTCTGTTCCTTCAAAGTAACTGAAAGTTTTGAAATTCTCAATGGGGATTAGAACGATCTTCTTTCCGGTGCGTGCAGATACGGCATCCACAGTACCCTTCAGATCTTCTGATAAAACCTCGACACTGCAGGAGGTTACCAAAAATACTGCGTTGGTATCTTCCCGCTTGGCCTCTTGCTCCAACAGCTTTTCCAGTTGGGGACGGATGCCAAAGATAAGATCACTATCAGATAGTTGGACGGCCAGTGTTCGCACTGCCGGTTTTCCTGTTTTACCAACGGCAAGCTGCCGGAGCAGGGTATCGGTCTGCGCATAATAAACGCAGTCCTGGGGCCCGATATAAATGAGAGTAACACCTGCCATGCCTTGGAACACGATGCCCACACCGAACAGCGGGCAGTGTTTGCCAGGCGAGATGGCGCAGGTGTAATGCGGCACATCGATCGCCCTGGTATACTCGCGAAGATGCATCATCTTTTTCCCTCGTTTCCGCCCCAGGTCTCGATGATACGGGCAGCGACATTACGGTAGACGGCAGCCTGGTCACTTTCCGGGAACCGGGCGACCACGGTCCGCCCAAGCTCTTCTGCATCCTGAACCAGGGTGCTGCGGGGTATGGTGCCGAATACAGGTACCTTTACTTCATCGATGAACTGGGCAATGCGTTCCTCTTCGTGTTCGATATTCCGTTTGTTGATTAAGAGCCCACCCAGAGTCAGATTGGAGTACTGGGCGAAATCCCGAACTGCCGTACAAATATTCCCGGCTGCGTAGAGGGCCATCATCTCACCGCTGGTCACCACCAACACCACATCGGCATACCCGTCACGCAAAGGTGCTGCAAAGCCGCCGCACACCACATCGCCCAGCACGTCGAACAGCACCACATCGGGCTGATAGACCTGATAGGCATTCAGGCTGTTAAGCTGTTCAAAAGCGGTAACAATGCCTTTGCCTGCGCAGCCGCGACCAGGTGTGGGGCCGCCTGCCTCTGCGCAGAGGACACCGTCCTCACCCTCAAACACCAGATCTTCCAGGCAGATATTCTGCTTTCCTGTCCGAATGGTGTCCAAGATAGTAGGAATACGCCGGCCCCCTAACAGGCCGCGGGTAGAATCCGCCTTGGGGTCACAGCCGATCTGCATCACTTTCAACCCTGCTTTGGCAAACGCCGAGGAAAGGTTGGAAACGGTAGTGGATTTCCCGATGCCGCCTTTTCCGTATACCGCAATTTTTAACATACCAATATCTCCTTGCCTTTATAAAAATAAAAAGACCGCAACAGCGTAAAGCTGTCACGGCCGTTTTTGCGTAACAAAATACTTGCTTCTTTCTCCATAAATCGTGGGAAAGCATCCATTCCTCAAGCAGGTCTTCTGACTTACGTCTGCGGGAGGATGGCTCCTCGTCCCGGCAACACTCTGCCTTCCCGTTTCCAGTGGCTGACTTTCATCATCGAGTGTGCCTCAGACGCTCACAGCGGCGGTACCGTCCAAGAATTGAACTTGGTTGTCTATTCTCTCCCACAGGCCGTACGCCTGCAGAAGCACATGAGGCTCTATATTAACATCCACATTTTACAAGCAGCTTACGATTTTGTCAACAAAGAAAAAGTTTTTATAGCGAAATTACCAGAAATTTTTGAATAATAGCGGAAAACAGGGTTGACAAGTCGGAAAATTACGCTTAAAATGCCAATCAGAAAATTCCATACGCTTCAAGTGTCACCGTGAACGCAACAGTTTATGGTGAAGAATAGATAACCGGGTCAGAATCCCGGACGGTACCGCCGCTGTAGACGCAGAGGTCCATGCTCTTTCAGACGAAAGTCGGTCACTGGGAAACTGGGAAGACTGAGCCGGGCCGGGAAAAGGGAAAGCTTTTCACTGTGTAAGTCAGAAGACCTGCTTGGAGATTGAACCCTTCCACGAGTTATGGAGCACTGGGGTATTTTTGTTGCACAAACACGGCTGCGGCAGCTTTATGAGCTGCCGCAGTTTTTGTTTTTCAACGCAGTCTCATTAAGCGCTGGATTTTTCTGAAAATCTTATTTTCGGAGGACATGACAATGAGAACCAACGCAAAACGCTATCTGGCGCTGATGCTGGCCATGGCCATGCTGCTGAGCTTTGCAGCCTGCGGCAACACCGACACCCAGCAGAATGAGCCGCAGCAAACCGCACAAACGCCGGACCCCGTCACGGATACACAACAGCCCCAGCAGATTGAGGAAGAGAACTATGACGGCAAGCTGGTTTCCGAGGGCATGATGGATATCCAGTATGCTGAGGGCTTCACAATTGAAATGTTCAAGGGCGGTTATCGCCTGCTCCGGGATATTTGGAGCGAGATCCCTTTGCTAATCGTACCTGAGGGGATGAGTGTTCCCACGGATTTGGAAGAAGGAACACAGGTCCTGCAGATGCCGCTGACCCGGGCATATATCTCTGGTTCGAATATCGTTGCCATGGCGGACGCAATCGGCGCCTCCCCTCAGATCAAGTTGGTGACCATGAAGGCTGATAGATGGTACATCCAGAATATTGCCGACCAAATGAACAACGGAGCTACATTATACGCAGGATCTTCCAGTAAGCCTGATTATGAAGTGATCGGTTCTAATGATATCCAGCTTGCCATCCTCAATGGCTACGACGAGGAAGAATTTGCGCTATTCCACAATTTGAATATTTGTACTTTTGCTGAAGAAAACACCGCTGAGACAGGCCTGCTTGCCCGCTTGGAATGGATTAAGTGTGTAGGCGTGCTTTTCGGACTGGAAAAAGAAGCCATCGCTTACTTTGATGATCAGAAAGCGCAGATCGAGGCAATTCAGGCGGAGGGTTCCACCGGCCTTACAGCCGGTATCGGTGATATCATCATCTCCACCAATGAGTATGAATCCCGCAGAAATGGTGACTATCAGGCAGACCAGATCCGCGCTGCAGGCGGGATCTATAATCTGGAAGACATGGGAATGGATGACGGCGGTGTTTTGAACATGACACCGGAAGAATTCTATCTGCGGTTCAAGGATATTGACGTTCTGATCTGGCGTAAAGGCTTTGAAATGAAGAGCATTGAAGAAGTGCTGGCTGCTTATCCCGCTTTCGCCGATTTCAAGGCTTATCAGACCGGCCGGGTTTATTATCAGGCTGATCACTTTACACAATCCGCTGCCCAAACTGCATGTATCGTGCAAGACTATCACACCATCTTCACCAGCGACGACCCGAATGTAACGACCGATCACATCGTTAAGTTCCCGCAGACCACCCCTGCAGAATAATTTTTGGAGGATAAAGCTATGAGAAAATCTACAAATCGTTATTTTTCGCTGCTGCTGGCCGTGGCCATGCTGCTGAGCTTTGCAGCCTGCGGCAACACCGACACCCAGCAGAATGAGCCGCAGCAAACCGCACAAACGCCGGACCCCGTCACGGATACACAACAGCCCCAGCAGATTGAGGAAGAGAACTATGACGGCAAGCTGGTTTCCGAGGGCATGATGGATATCCAGTATGCCCAGCAGTTCGCCATTGAAAAATTCAAGGGTGGCTACCGTCTGGTTACCGACAATCTCAGCGGCAACAAGATTTTGGTGGTTCCTGAGGACATGAGCGTCCCCACTGAGTTGGATGCCGAGGTCCAGGTTCTGCAGCTTCCGGTAACAAATGCCTATATCTGTGGCTCCAACATTGTAGCCATGGTGGATGCCATCGGCGGTATTAAAAAGGTCACGCAGGTGGGCACCACTACTACCAAATACTATATCCAGAGCGTCAATGACCAGCTTGACAGTGGCTACACAGTTAAAGCCGGCGGCTACGGCGACGATCCCAATTATGAGATCATCGGTACCGGAAACATTCAGATTGCTGTCTGGGCCGGTTATGACGAACAAGTCTTTGCAAAGCTTCGTGCTCTGGACATCTGTGCAATTGCAGAAGAAAACACCGGTGAGCCCGGTCTTTACGGCCGTATGGAGTGGATGCGCTGCCTTGGCGTTTTATTGGGTATTGAGGAGCAATCCGAAGCCTATTATGCAGATCAGATGGCCAAAATCGAGGCTACCCGTGCGAAAGGTGATACCGGCCTGGTGGTAGGCATGGGCGCCATGAGTTCATCCTCCGGAAAATGCTTCTCCCGAAACAGCGCTGACTTCCAGGCTGATTATATCCGCTATGCAGGCGGCGTGTATAATCTGCAGGATCTGGAACCCGGCAAGGGCGGTAGCGCGACCCTTACTCCAGAAGATTTCTATCTGCTATTCAAAGACTGCGATGTTCTGATTTGGAGCCAGTCAATCCCCACAGAGAGGAGCGAGCAGACCATGGAAGATCTGGTTGCGTTCTATCCTGTTATCGTGGATTTTAAGGCTTATCAGAATGACCAGATCTATATCCAGGCAAAGAAATATATCCAAACCGGAGCCGCTGATCCCGCATGCGTAGTCAACGACATCCACACCGTCTTAACCTCTGACGACCCCGACGTGACCACAGACCATATCGTCCGCTTGCCCTGGGCCAGTGACTTAAATAATTAAGAGCTGAATACACTTTCTCTCCTTTTCATTATGCCCGGTGGTGTAGCTTTGCCTATCCCGCCGGGCGCTCTCTTAAAGAAAGGTACCATTTATGAACAAAACATTTTCCACATCAACAGGGCGGCGCAAGCTGAAGACAGCCGGACGGTTTGCGCTGGTCGCGGTGTTCTTGGTCGCACTTCTGCTATGGGGGCTGGTACTCAACGTGAATACCGGATCAGCGGATATTCCTGCCGGCGATGTATTCCGTATGATCTGGGATGGCCTCCGCTACAAAGTGCTGAATACCCTCACCGGCGACTACGCTTCCGAATTGCAGTATGCCCTTGCCGGCGGAGCCAATCAGCGTATCATCTTCAGCATCCGCATGCCCCGCATGCTTCTTGCCGCGGTTCTGGGCGGCGCCTTGGCAACATCCGGCTTTCTGCTGCAGACCTTCTTCCGCAATCCTATGGCGGGTCCTTTTGTACTGGGCATTTCTTCTGGCGCCAAAATGCTGGTGAGCATCGTCATCATTTTTCTTGCACCTTATATGGGCAAGATGGACTCTTTTACCATGGTAGTCGCATCATTTTTAGGGTCCCTGATTATCGTGCTGACTGTGCTTCTGGTCTCACAGCGGGTCAGTAGTATGTCCATGCTCTTAGTCGTTGGCATCATGATGGGATACATCTGCAGTGCTGTCACTGATTTCGCCATCACTTTTGCTGACGAACACGAGATTGCAGAGTTGACAAGCTGGTCTATGGGAAGCTTTTCTGGTGCAAGCTGGGAAACCGTGGGTTACTCTGCCGTTTTCTGTCTGGCAGCGATGCTGCTTGCCTGGCTGTTGTCTAAACCCATGGGTGCGTATGCATTGGGAGAAGGTTACGCCCAGAGTCTGGGCATCAATTTGAAAGTGTTCCGTGCCTGCCTGATCCTGCTCACCAGTTTGCTTTCCGCCTGCGTAATTGCATTTGCAGGACCTATTTCGTTTGTAGGCATTGCTGTTCCCCATATCTCCCGTTCTCTGCTGAAAACCTCCCGCCCTGCCATGGTCATCCCTGTGACCTATCTTTGCGGTGCGGTGTTCTGTATCTTCTGTGACTTGATCGCCAGAACAGTTTTCGCTCCTACAGAGATGGCCATCGGAACGGTCACATCGTTCTTTGGTGCTCCTATTGTCATTTATATGATGCTTAAGCGCCGCCGCGGGCAGGAGGCATAAGTTATGGATTATTATTTCAAAACAAGTGACCTGGACGTAGGCTACAATGGAAATGTCCTGATCCATGACATCAATGTTGCCATTGAACAGGGTAAAATCCTGACGCTCATCGGCCCCAACGGCGCCGGCAAATCTACGATCCTAAAATCCATTACACGGCATCTGGCCAAAATCGGCGGTACAGTGTATATTGATGGCAACGAGATATACAATTGGTCTTCAAAAGAAATGGCCCAAAAAGTTGCAGTCATGCTTACAGACCGGATTCGACCGGAACTGATGACCTGTGAAGAGGTCGTGGCTATGGGCCGTTACCCATATACAAATGCGGTGGGAAAAATGACGCCCAAGGACAAGTCCATCGTGTCGGATTCCCTTGCACGTGTGCATGCCACAGAACTTGCGGAGCGAGATTTTATGACCCTTTCCGATGGTCAGAAGCAGCGGATCATGTTAGCACGTGCCATTTGTCAGGAGCCTGAAGTAATCGTGTTGGACGAACCTACTGCTTATCTGGATATTCGACATAAGATCGAACTTCTGGACATTCTTCGGGAGATGGCCCATGAGCGGAACATCACTGTCATCATGTCTCTCCATGAGATCGATTTGGCTACTAAAATTTCTGATTATTTGCTGTGTGTCAAAGGAGATACCATCGCTAACTTTGGCCCCCCAGAGGAAATCTTTGAGGGAGATGCCATAGAAAAACTGTATGACATCAAGCATGGGTCCTTTAATCTGTTGTTTGGCAGCGTAGAACTTACCAAACCCCAGGGTGAGCCTCGGGTGTTTGTCGTAGGCGGCGGCGGATACGGAATAGACTGCTATCGCGCACTTCAGAAGCAGCAGATTCCCTTTGCCGCAGGTATTCTGTATGATAACGATGTGGACTATCAGGTGGCACAAGAGTTGAGCGATCATGTGATTGCTGCACCCGCTTTTGAGCCCATGACAGAAGCACACTTAAAAGCTGCGGCTGCGCTTCTTTCCCGCTGTGCTTCTGTTATTGACGCAGGTACGCCGGTAGGCTCCTACAATCAGATGAACGAACAGTTGTTAGCGTTTGCACAGGGCCATGGAATTCCAGTGTGTCAAGGATGGAAAAAGTTTAGAGAATAGCTATTTTAAGAAATCCACTTCTTACATAGCAAATGAAGGTATATCTAAGGGCGGCACCATACAGATGCCGCCCTTATTTCCTGCAAGGTATCGCGCATGCCGGAAGTTTTTCATTTTGCTTCTTCAAACACTAATTGTACTTTAGTGGAATAGTTAGAAAATGCTGATAGAAAGACTCCATAATTCCTTCTTTTCAGTAAACAAAGAATGTGGTGGATCTGCGATAGAAGCCACGAATGGAAGTTTACTGCAGCTTCCATGGCCAACACCCTTCTGGATCGGAATACGAAATGCACTTTGATTGATTTCTTAAGAGTGCTGAAGAACGCCGAACTGGTTGCGGTTGATGAAGTTAGCTTTGTTTCGCTGCGCAAGGACGCAGCCGGACTGCTTTTCCAGATGATCTTCAATCATTTTATATGATGATGAATATCACGATTATGCTTTCTCAATTAAGATTAAATCGCTTCTGGTAAACTCTGTCGGGACAAGCCTTTGATTTGCTTCTGATATCAGTATTTTGCGCTGCTCGTCACGAAGCTTTCTTTTTGCCGCTACCATTATTTGTCTGACACGATCATTGGAAATACCATACTTCGCTCCAATCTCACTCAACGTTACACGCAGTTCACGTAATTTGAGTATATCTGCCTCTCGTTCGGAGAGCACCTCCCATGCTTTCTCAATCATAGTACGCCCCCTACTACCGGATAAAAGTGTTCTTCATACCGACGCTCAGCTTTCATGATAAACAATGCATGCCTTGACAGCTTGTCGTTAAGCCATAGCATCCCAGGAGAATTGAGCTTTTGTTCAAATCTATACAACAAGCCCATCACCTGTCGATATCTCCTTACCACCCACCAGTGATACTCGATCTGGTATGCCAAAATTCTTGCTTTCAATTTTAACACAGAAACCACTCCTTATCATTCTATTTGTAAGAAAGTCTTTCTACGAGAAGGAGCATATCAGAGTATTTAGGAATAATTTGTCGAAACATGACGGTGATATGAAAAAAAGAGCGCTTCATGTCAAATGAACATGAAGCGCCTTATCAATATCAGACTTCTTCTTCAAGAAGCATATCCACCATACGGAGAATGTACTTTTGCCGGTTTGCTGGGAGCTTGGATATCTTATCCCAGAGCTGTGAGCTTTGTAATTGTGGCATTGCAACAAGTTCGTCAGCTAAGAGGGTGTTCGCATCAATTTGAAGGGCATTGGCAATCGCAATGAAGGTTTCAAACTTCGGAATCTTATCACCACACTCTATGTTGCTTAAATACTTAGGTGTGATGTCGAGCTTCTGGGCCAGTCCCGATTGGGTCAACCCTCGCTGTAATCGAACCTCTTGTATTCTGAGTCCTATCTGTTTAGCATCCACGATCACACCCCCTAACAGTAAGATAGTCTTTCCGTTAGTCATAGTATATAATCGTTCGGCATTTCTAAAAACTCACCAGACCTAAGACAGTCTTACGAATAGAAAGATGTTATTCTTTTCTCTGTACTAATAATTCAGCTTTGGGTCCTTTATGGTTCATAGTGACCTATGCGATAGGTCACTAAAAATACAGAGTATCCCCTTGGTGTAAACTAAAGAATAGTGTACAGGTTCGATGTCTTCCCATAGGTTTTCTTATCATATGTGCGAAATCGATTTTCTCGCTTGATATAGCCAGCCCGTTCCAAGTCGTTTAGCGCACGCTTCACAGTACTATCGGATATATGGAGATCCTTTGCAATGGTGCTGACGGATGGAAAGCATTGGCCTTGCTTGTTTGCTCTATCTTTGAGATAGCGATAGACATTGATGGCACGGGGTGGAAGATCTGAATGGTATATGGAGTCGAAGAAGCCCATTAGCGCACCTCCTCAGTGTTATAAAGAGGCTTGTGGCTGGCCTTTTTCTCCTCTTTCTTACTAACCATTCCCTGTGTAAGCTCCATGCCACCAGAAGCCTTAGTGTCGGCGCCTTCTATGTCAGACACAGCAATTCTTTTGATGTAACGTTCAATGCTTTGTACGAGCTCATCACGGTTGGCATAAACAACTCTGCGGTTTGCTTTTTCCGTAACAGTATAGGGATCTTCGAATGTGATACCCCATTCTTTGAACAGACGAAGACGAGTTTTCATCGGGTGAGTTCCGGTTTTCATTACGATGAAATGGCCTTTGGGAATGGACTTGAGTTCATCAGGAGTCATGAGCGCACGTTCCATCATTTGCAGGCTCTGGCTTGGATCATTCTTTCCTCTGCTCACGGAGCCCGACAGTACCGTGCGGCTTCCCAAAGCCTTGGACAAAACTTCAGCAGTCTGGCTGTTGGGAGCAAAGCCGCCGAAGATCGTATCCTGGCAGTTGTCCTGAACGATTTCGCATCCTTCCTTACCGTAGTTCTTCTCGAGCTGTGCGAGAGACTGGATAATAGGGACAAGTGTCAGGCGTCTGGAGCGGCCTGCAGAGAAGAGGGGCAGGATATCAAACGGGGGCATTGTACCGAGCTCATCACAAAACAACACGACTCTATTCTTAAGTTTGCCGCCGTTTTCATCTGCGACGGCAAACAATTCACGGCTCAGGTTCTGAATCATTAGGCCAGCCATGAAGTTCTTGGTCTGGTCTTCTTCCGGCAGAATCAAGAATATCGCACTCTTCTCGGAGGCGAACTTTTCGGCATCAATAGCACTATCGAAGCAAAGCACCTGTTCCAGCTCGGAATCCAGAAAAGCATTCAGTCGTGAAAGCACGGTGGACATGACGGAGGCCATGGCTTGG
>CAZJCA010000015.1:0-27066 GCA_964544505.1 uncultured Oscillospiraceae bacterium | reverse complement strand
CATAGTCCACCGCCTCTATCTGGTTGTCAGGCGTGCCGGTAGATCCGGTAGAGTCCGACTGCGAATTATCGCAGCCGGCCATCATACCCAGTACCAAGCACAGTGCCAGAGAAAGTGCCAGGAACTTACGCATACGCATTATCTCTTACATTCCTTCACTGCAGCAGCGAACAGTTCGTCCATCAAAGCATCGATATCGGTAGCATCCTTGGACTTGACAAATGCATTCTGCAGCAGCAGACCGACCTGGTCACGAGCCTGGGAAGAACCATTGAATGCGGGAGAGGTGTAGTAAGCCTTCTCCTGCTCCAGACAGACCTTAGCAGACAGAGCGGAAACAAAGTCACCACCGTCAGCCTTTGCAACAAATGCCTTGTAGGTCTCGTTTTCAGCAACGGACTTCAGAACAGGAACATAGCCGGATTCCATGGAGAACTCAGCCTGGAACTCAACAGTGGTGGTCAGATACTTGACAAACAGCCAGGAAGCGATGACTTCCTGAGGATTCTCGCTCTTGAAGATACACAGGCTGGGGCCCTGAGAGATGACCTTGGGGTTCTCTGCATCTGCCTGAGGAATCGGAGCGATACCTACTTCGAAGGGATAGTTGCCATCATTGCCCTTGGTGGGTCTCTGGTGAGTAGCACCAGCGGAAGAACCGATGGACATATAGCTGCAGGTGCCAGTGGTAGCAACGAACAGGCCGGAAGTGTAGGCGCCGTAAATCTCCTGAGTGGTCACATAACCCTTCTGGTACCACTCTGCAAAGCGCTTAACAAATGCCTTGTTTTCAGCGTTATCGAACAGGAAGTGCTCGCCGGTAGCGCTGGTGTAGTCAGTGCCCAGCTGCTCACACATATTGATGAACCAGTTGTTCTCGGAGTCGTAGCCCAGAGGGATGCACTTAGAATCAATTTCCTTGATCTTCTTGCACACTTCTTCCATCTCGTCCCAAGTAGTGGGAACGGTCAGGTTGTGCTCTTCAAAGAAGGTCTTGTTGTAGTACAGAACCTCGGTGGACTTGGACATGGGCAGAGTGTACATCAGGCCGTCGCCAAATTCCTTACCTTCATTGTAGTAACCTTCGATGAAATCAGCAATCTGCTCGTCGGTCAGGCCCAGGGTTTCCTTGGTGCCGTCGGCACGGGTGATCTCGATGTCGCTGGCGATCAGGTCGTCCAGAGTGACAACAGCGTGAGCGATGTTGTACAGTGCAACATGGTCAGGATAGCAGTAAGCGATGTTGGGCTGGTTACCAACGGTCAGCTCGGTCTTGATCTGGTCACGAACATCATCGTAGCCGCCAACCTGCTCGTTCTCAATATGAATATTGGGATAGAGCTTGTTGAACTCCACAATGTAGGCGTCCAGAACTGCTTTCAGCTTATCACCCATGGTGTGGTAGAAAGAGATGGTGACCTCGCTGCCATCATAACCACCCTCAGGGATCTCGAAGTTGCCTGCGAACAGATCCTTGGTATTGTTGCCCTTGCAGCCAGCCATGGCAAACATACCAACGACCATGCAAGCAAGCAGAAGCACGCTGATGATTTTTTTCTTCATGTTTTTACTTCCTTCCTCAGAAATGTAATTATGTTACAGCTCATAAATGAGCCATTAACCAGGATTATCCCTTGATACCACTACGGCTGACGCCCTTCATGATATATTTACGCAGGAAAATAAAGACCAGGAACAACGGTGCGGAAACAACTGCAACAGCAGCCATCTGCACAGGATAGTTCACATCACCGGTGGTGGTATTAAACGCATTACGCAAGCCATTGGTGATCATCTGGTGTGCATCGTCGTTGGCAACCAGACGGGGCCAGACATAGGAGTTCCATGCACCCATCATTTTCAGAATGGTAATGGAGATCAAGGTGGGCAGTGCCAGAGGGATCATGACCTTCCACAGATACTTCAGGTCGCCGCAGCCATCCACCTTAGCAGCCAGATACAGTTCGTTGGGGATCTGCATAAAGTTCTGGCGCAGCAGGTAAATATAGAAGACGGACACCAGGAAAGGAATGATCAAAGCCTCAAAAGACTTCATCCAACCCAGATTGTTGATGGTTGCATAGTTGGTGATGGTGAACAACTCACCGGGGATCATCATGGTTGCCATCAGAGCACCAAACATCACATCCTTGCCCTTGAACTCCAGGCGTGCAAAGGCAAAAGCGCTGAGCACAGTGATGACCAGAGACAGCAAAGTGGACACGATGCCAACATAAGCAGTGTTCAGGAACAGCTGACCCAAGCTTGCTTCGGTGAAAGCCTCAGCGTAGTTGCTGAAATGCATTACCTTCGGCCAGAATGTAGGAATATTCTGGCGATATTCTTCCAGATCCTTCAAAGAGGAAATGATCATCCAATAGAACGGAAACAGAACGATCAGAGCCATGATGCCCAGGAACAGATAGGTGCCTGTTTTAACAACCGCCTGCAAAACACGCTGCTGAGCGGAGACACTCTGGAGGTTCTTCTCTTGCATTACATTATTATTAGCCATGCTTTAACCTCCTTAATAGTGAACGCTCTTCTTGCTGATGGCACTGTTGATCATGGTCACGATCAAAATGATCACGAACAGGATCAAAGCAGCAGCACTAGCAATGCCGTAGTTAGATTTAGGCAGCACCTGGTAAATATAACCAACCATGGTATTGAGGCTGTAAGGTGCGCCAACGGGGCCCATGTTCTCGCCAAAAATACCAACGATGCTGGAGTATTCCTTAAAGCCGCCGATAAAGCCGGTGATCAAAACATAAGCCAGCATGGGGCTCAGCAGCGGAACGGTGATGCGAGTGAATACTCTTCTGCGAGAAGTTCCATCAACCTTTGCAGCATCATAATACTGCTTGTTGATGCTCTGCAGACCGCCCAGCAAAATCAGGATCTTGAAAGGCAGGGCATTCCACACAATGTAAACCACCATAACCGTCATGTTGGCCCAGTAGGAAGAACCAGCGTTGATCCAGTTGACAGGCTGTCCGCCAAAGAACATGATAATGTTATTGATGATGCCCCAGCTATCAGCAGTCAAGCCATCAGGCCGCAGACCGATGATATTAAACATGGCAGCAAACACCATGCCGATGGCGATGGAGTTGGTGACATAGGGCAGGAAGAAGATGGTCTGCAGGAACTTCTGCAGGGGTTTAATGGAGTTCAGTGCCACAGCGATCAGCAGTGCCAGAATCGTAGACAGGGGCACGGTCAGGACTGTCAGCAACAGAGTGTTTTTCAGGCAGGTGGTAAAATCATCATAGTTCAGCACTTCGATGAAGTTGCCAATGCCGATGGGGTACGGTTCAGTGCGCCAAACAGCTTCCAGAGCATTATAGCCTTCCATAAATGCCAGACGCACGGTGTTGAAAATGGGCCAGACTGTAAAGATCAGCAGCAGCACAATAGCAGGCGACAGATACAGCCAAGCTTTCCACTGTTGTTTGCTATCTACCATATTACTTCACCTCGAAACGGATTCTTTCCTCAGTCTCCTTATTGAAGATGAACACCTTGTGAGCCTTCAGATCAAAGCGGACAGTTTCCTTAGAAGTGTCGATCTTGACATCGGAATTGATGATGGAGCGGACCACGGGATTCAAAGATGCTTCGTTGGTGGAGACCACGCTGGCATCACGACCCATGACTTCCACATTGTTCAGGTGGCACTGCAGTGCACCATTTTCGGCAGGAATGAAGCCTTCCGGGCGAATGCCCACATAAACTTCCTGATCAGCAACACCGGGAACATCCAGCACTGCATCCTTGCCAATGTAGAGCTTGCCGCCGCGGACATTGCCCCCAAACACATTGATGGGTGGAGTGCCCAGGAACTTGGCAACGAACAGGTTTGCAGGATCATCATAAACAGCCTGCGGCTGACCGATCTGCTGCACGACACCCAGCTTCATAACAACGATCTCGTCGGAAATAGACATAGCCTCTTCCTGGTCGTGGGTAACGAAGATGGTGGTAATGCCGGTCTCACGCTGAATACGGCGGATCTCCTCACGGGTCTGCAGTCTCAGACGGGCATCCAGGTTGGACAGAGGCTCGTCCAGCAGCAGAACACGGGGCATCTTGACCAGTGCACGGGCGATGGCTACACGCTGCTGCTGACCACCGGACATTTCACTGGGCTTACGCTCCAGCAGATCCTCGATCTGCACCAGACGGGCAGCATTGGTTGCACGCTCCAGCATCTCTTCCTTGCTGAGCTTGTCGGCACCCTTCAGGTTCTGCAAGGGGAACAGAATATTCTGCTTGACGGTCATGTGGGGGTACAGTGCATAGTTCTGGAACACCAGACCGATACCTCTTGCCTCAGTGGGCATATCGGTAACATCATCTTCGCCGAAGAAGATCTTACCGCTGGTGGGCTTCTGCAAGCCACTGATCATGTACAGTGTTGTGGACTTACCACAGCCAGAGGGGCCCAGCAGGCCGATCAGCTTGCCATCGGGGATCTCATAGGTGAAATCGTTAACGGCAACGACCTCGGTATTTGACTTTTTGTCCCGGCTGGGAAACGCCTTTGTCAGATTCTGCAAAACAACTTTCATACAATTCCCTTCCTATATAAAAATATTACTTTTGTTTTGGCTGAAGGATTGCAGCTTTCCTCAATACTCCGCTTTGGCCGCAGCCTCCGCACTGATCCGCTTCATATATTCCGTGCGTGCCTCCGGAGAATCGAAGATACGCTGACTGGCCATGTCCACCGCAATCGTGCAGGCCATCATATCATGAATCGTAGAACGGGTACGGGTAGCAATGAGTAATATCACCTGCACAAGCAGGATAAGCCCAATAATCATGGTGCCGAAGCTGCCGATCAAACCAAACAGCAGCATCAAAATGATCAGCACCGGAATCATCGTTTCCACGGTAAATTTGCCCAAGATCGTGCGCACGAACATCATAAAGGGTGTCACCTTCACGCCGTCAACACGCATCAACGCAATACCGAATATCTTCTTACCCAAGGTTTGGCCATTGCCAAACAGGAGCGGAACTACCAGTTCCAACGCCACATAGGCAAGCAAAATGCTGACCGTGGCAATGACCAATGTCAAATTCACAATCAGAGAATATAGCCGTGTCGCCTCTTCATCTTTGTTGATGGCCTCCACAGCAGCGTTATACTGTTTCAGCTCCTCTTCGGACAAATTGTTGAATGCATCCAAAGAAATATTCACATCAACGCCGTATTGTTGCCCATACGCTTCATATTTCGCATTCATCTGGGCATTATAATCGTCATAGCCCACAACCGCAGAAACGCCTAAAGCCAGAGCTACAACCAAACAGGCCAGCAAAATCAGATCAAATGTAAAAGCGGAGAACCGCTTTAGCAAGCTGGCCTTTTGTACATCATTATTCATTGGACTCGCCTCCAGGGGGTATCGCACGCCACATTACTATGGCAGTATACTTGATGATAACACATCGTCGGTCAAAAATCTACCGCTTATCGCAACAAATTTCGTTTTATTTTTATTTTTGTACATTTTCCCGAATTTTCGACACCCAAGTTGCCGGAACTGTCAAAGCGCCTCTCCCCTGCCCCAGCTGGATATCCGGCTTGTTTTTGCCGTGAAAATCGCTTCCGCCACTATATAATAGGCCAAAATCATCTGCCGCAGCCAGAGCCGCCCGGGTCGTGGCATCGTCATAGGTGGAATAGTGCACTTCCATGCCCTGCAATCCCCAGGTCTTTGCCTGCTCCAGGAAACGGCGAAGCTCTGCTTCCTTTAAATTCAGGTACGGATGTGCCAGCACTGACACCGCTCCCAGATCCTGAATAATACCCAACATTTCCTTAGGGGTAAAGCGCTGAGGAGGCGTATAGTATCCGCATTTCTGCCGCAGCAGCCGTTCGAAAGCCTCCTTAACGGATGCAGTATAGCCGCAGGCGGTCAGCTCCGCAGCGATCAACGCTCGATTGACCTGCCCTTCCGGGGTAGAAGACTTGATCTTGTCGTAGCTGATGTGATAGCCTGCCTGATTCAACTTTTCCACCAGATCAATATTACTCTGTTCCTTCCGGCGGTGATACTGCGCCATCAGCTCCGTCACATGGGAAAAATGTTCCGGTTTCAGATACAGTGCCAGTATGTGCAGTTCTGTACCCTCGTAATCCGTTGAGAATTCCACACCGGGGATTGCCTCCACAGGCTGTCCCTCAGCTGCCGCCAAAAAATCCGGCAAACCGGCAACGGTATTATGGTCGGTCAAAGCAATCGCCGCCAGCTGTCTCTGCCGGGCTTCCTCCAGCAGTTGCCGGGGTGTATAAGTACCGTCAGAAAATACAGAATGAGTATGTAGATCACAGCATAATTCCATGTGCACACAGCACCTCCATTTTGTATGATTATACCTCATTTGGATCAAAAAATCAATCCACATCTTTTCCACAACGAAAAAAGAGAGCCTTTCGGCTCTCTTTTTCCGGGGGAAATCAATCTTCTGTATGATGGCAACCGCCGCAATTGCCGGAGCAACCGCTGCAATGGCCGCCGCAGGTTGCCCCATTGGGGCAACCGATACACTTAATGCCTTTTTTCTTGGCTTTGTGGATATAAAACACCACCAGGCCAATTATGAAAGCAATCACGGCAATGACGAGCATATCCACAAATTTCATAGCTTACTTCTTTCCGCTGAGGGCGTACTCAGCTTTCACTTTCTTGTCGGAATTGACACACAGGTACACCAGAATACCCACCATGACCAGCACTGCAATACCGCCACCGATGGTAGCAGGAATGCTCAATGTTGCAGGTGCAGTAATGAGCGTGCCGATGGTATAGACCAGATAACCCACGGTGTAACCGGTGCCCAGCTGCAATGCGATACCGCCCCACAGCCACTTCTTATTCTTGATCTCGGAGTTCATAGCACCCAATGCGGCGAAGCAAGGAGGTGTAAAGAGGTTAAACATCAGATAAGCCAGTGCGGCCACCTTGGTGATGCCAAAGATGGCAGCAACTTCTGCGCCTGCACCTTCCACCATTTCCAGAGAATCCAGATCGATCAGGTTGGAGATGCCGAAACAAACAGCCAGTGTGCCAACAACATTTTCCTTGGCGATGAAACCGGTAACGGCGGCGGCAGCCAACTGCCATGCCTTCACGCCGATAATGGGAACCAAAATCACAGCGATGGGGCTGGCGATGGAAGCCAGAATGGAGGTGCCTTCAGCGCCCTCTTCCACCAGCTGGAAGCTCCAGTTGAAGGACTGCATGATATAAACAATAGCGTTGCACAGCAGGATGATGGTACCGGCCTTGACGATGTAAGCCCAACCACGGCTGAGCATATCCATACAGGCACGCTTCAGAGAGGGCACCTTGTACTCAGGCAGCTCCATGATGAAGAAGGATTTACGGTTCTTATAACCGGCAATCTTATTGACAAGCAATGCGCCCAGCAGGATCAGGGCAATGCCCACGAAGTACATCAAAGGACCCACCCATCTTGCTTCCGGGAAGAATGCACCGGCAAACAGGGTGATGACCGGCAGCTTTGCGCCGCAGGGCATGAAGGGAGTCAGCATGGCGGTGGCGTTGCGCTCACGCTCATTGCGGATGGTACGGGCAGCCATAACGCCGGGGATGGCGCAGCCGGTGCCGATGATGAAAGGAATAACGGACTTGCCGGACAGACCCACTTTCTTGAAGATGGGGTCAAGAACGACAGTCGCACGAGCCATGTAGCCGCAATCTTCCAGCAGGGAGATCAGGAAGTACATGACCATGACCAGCGGCAGGAAGCCCACAACAGCGCTGACACCGCCGATGATACCTTCGGTCAGCAGAGCGGTCAGGAAGGCATTGGCATTGGCGCCCTCCAGCAGGCCAACTACCCAGTCTTTGAAGCTGTCGATCAAAGTAACAAGGCCGGGAATAACCGTGCCGTTTTCAAACTCATAGCCGTTGGCCAACCATTCGCCCAACCATGCCTGAGAGATCTGGAACACCAGGAACATGACCAGTGCAAAAATCGGCAGGCCGGCAATGGGATGGGTGATGATGGCATCGATCTTATCCTGGAAATTCTTATCCTTGGTGAACACCTTACGGGTCTCCACTTTCGAAACGATACCGTTGACGAAGTCAAAACGCTTGCGGTCAGATGCTTCCACAGCCTTTTTATCCGTCAGATCCACATAACCCTCGTCATAAGGCGCTTTCTGCTCGTGGCCTGCATGGGCAACCGCAGCCTTGACCACTTCAACCAGACCTTCGTGGGTGGTAGAAGTGGTATCCACCACGGGGCAGCCCAGCTTTTCAGACAGCAGCTTGGAGTCGATTTTTGTCTGCTTCTTCTTGTTTACATCCGCCTTGTTCAGCGCAACCACCACAGGGATGCCCAGTTCCAGCAGCTGGGTGGTGAAGAACAGGCTACGGCTCAGGTTGGTAGCATCCACAATGTTGATGATGACATCGGGGTTTTCGTTACGCACATAGGAGCTGGTCACGCTCTCTTCGGAAGTGAAGGGAGACATGGAGTAAGCGCCGGGCAGGTCAACTGCGATCAGCTGCTCGTCACCTGCGTAGGCTTTCTTGATCAAAGCCTCTTTCTTGTCGATGGTAACGCCTGCCCAGTTGCCGACCTTCTCGTTTCGTCCGGTCAAGGCATTGTACATGGTGGTTTTACCAGAGTTTGGATTGCCCGCAAAAGCAATTCTCATCTAACATTCCTCCTCGCAATATGTAGAAAATATACAGAACACTCTGTGGAAATACTTGGAATTTTGGTTAGTCTCAGCTAACTTCTTGATCAAAGGCAATCAGCCGACCACCTGAGGACCAATCACTGAAGAATGATGGCCTCGGCCAGCTGATTGTCGATGCTGTAACGACCGTCCTTGACAGATACGGTGCAGCTTCCTTTCCGGCGTGCTACCACCGTAATGGGTTCGCCGCTGTAACAGCCCAGAGAGAACAGGAAGGAATCCAGCTCCTCGTCATCTGTTTCGATGCGAGAGATGATATATTCCTTGCCCTCATGTGCAGTTGTCAAGTTCATAAAATCACCTTACTCTCACAGTTGTCAGTTAGCCTCGGCTAATTGCAGAGCTATCATACTCCCATTTACCCCGTTTGTCAATAGGTAATTCATAAATTTTTCCAATTTTTGCAGAAAAAGAGGGAGGTTTCCCTCCCTCTTTCCGCTTAACCATAGCTTTCCAGCGCCAGCTTATACACGCCACCATCGACGATGATCACCGCATCTGCGCCGGTGGCTGCCGGCGTCTGCCCTTCGTACAGTGCCCAGTAGGTCTTATCCGTATCGCTGGTTTTCTCGCCATCTACCTCCTGAATATACAGGCCGTACTGACTGCTTTCACCCTTGACCAATCCTTCTGCCAGCAGGACAGCACCCAGATACTGCTCGTCCGTCGTGTAGGTAAAGGTTTTGGATGTTTTATCTGCGTGGACCACTTCCACGGTAATGGTCTTGCTGCCCTCCTGTGCCTGAGGTTTGGTGGCAAAATAAATACCCACCAGCACCGCTACCACCAGCAGCAGCGCACCGCAGGCGATCCATAACTTTTTGTTCATTACGACATTCCTCCACAAATTTTTTGCGCAACTCATCATACCATTGCCCCGACAACAAGTCAAGTCGGTTTTTTGTTGGAATTCCAATTGCATTTTTCAGTGCTTGCTGTTATACTATTTCCGAAAAACAGGAGGAAATACCATGGATTTACAGACTTTAAAAGCGAAAATGGACGAATGTCATTATATTTACGACGAAAACCTGGCCACTACCCTTGCCGTCGCCCTTCAGCTGGGTCGCCCTCTGTTGGTGGAAGGTGCCGCAGGCGTCGGAAAAACGGAGATTGCAAAAGTTATGGCCGCCGCCCTTGACCGGGAACTAGTAAGAATGCAGTGCTACGAAGGTCTTGACGAAAGCAAAGCCCTCTACGAATGGAACTACCAGAAGCAGCTTTTGTCTATCCAGATCAATATGAATGAAACCGACAAAGACAAGCTGACCCGGGCTCTTTTCAGCGACGAGTATCTTTTGGAGCGCCCCCTGCTTAAATCCATCCGCTCGGAAAAGCCGGTGGTACTGCTCATCGACGAAATTGACAAGTCCGATGAAGAATTTGAAGCCTTCCTTCTGGAGCTGCTCAGCGATATGCAGGTCTCCATTCCGGAGATCGGCACCATCAAGGCTCGCTCCATTCCCTTCGTGGTTCTGACCTCCAACCGGGCACGCCCTTTGTCGGAAGCCCTGCGGCGGCGCTGTGCCTATCTCTATATTGAATACCCGGATATGGAAAAGGAGCTGGCGATCCTCCGTGCCAAAATGCCCCACATTGATGATCAACTCTGTGCGCAGATCGCCGTAGCGACCCAGAAGCTCCGTGCTTCCGACTCTATTTTGAAGAAGCCCTCCATTGCAGAAACTCTGGACTGGGCTGCCGCTCTGGACGCACTGGGCATTCGTGAGCTGACCCCGGACGCAATAAAAGCCACCGCCGGATTTATCCTGAAAAATAACGAAGACATGGCAGCTTTGGAAGCGGAGCACTGCCACAGCTGCGGAGGCCACTGTCATGGATGACAGTCAGGTTTACCTTGAAAAGATATCCGCCTTTGCCCGGATCCTGCGCCTGGAAGGATTGCCTGTCACCCCACAGGAAACGGCGGATGCCTGCCGCCTGTTGACACAGCTGGGGTTTGAAGACCGGGCTCTTGTCAAAACCGCCCTGCGCACCGTCTTTGCCAAATCCCGGCAGGAGCAGTTGGTTTTCGACAAAGCGTTTGACGGTTTTTTCCTCAGTGAAAAAGAAATTCGCCGTCAGGCACAGGAACAGGCTCAACAGGAGCAGCAGATCCAGCAAAATCTGGAAGAAGATGAACTGCCCGAAACCCTGACCGAAGAGCAGCGGCGTTCTTACGGCTCCATGAGTGATGAAGAACGGCAACGACTTCAAAATTTCATGGAAAAGTACCGGGATAATGCCCAGCGCAATCCTGCCCTTTACGGGGATTTCATCCACTCCGTCTTCGCCAAAGCCATTTTGGAGCAGCAGATGATGATGGAAGATGCCGCCCAGGGGGTAGAAGCCCTTGACCCGGAAATGGGTATGCTCTATCGGGACATTTCCCAGTTTAAGGACATCGAGATCCCCAAGGCCATCACCCTCATTCAATCGGTGGCACGGCAGATCAACGGAGAACTTGCCGCCAAGCGCCGCCTCGGCGGTCATGGCAGCGCTCTGGATTTTCGCCGCACCATCCGCAAAGGACTGGAAAGCGGCGGCAGCTTTTACCGCCTGCGCTATCGCAAAAAACGGATGAAAAAGCGAAATCTCGTTCTGCTGTGCGATGTTTCCGGCTCTATGATCCAGTTCTCGGAGTTTGCCCTGCGCTTCATTCAAGCCTTGGATCATGCCAGCGGCAACTGCCGCACCTTCGTCTTTTCCGAAGAGATTTTTGAAGCAGATGCTTTTTCCTTAGAGGATATGGACAAATTCCGTTCCTATATCCGCACGCTTGGTCTTTACGGACGGGGTACCAATTTGGGTGGTGCGCTGGAAGCACTGATGGGCAAAAAGCCCTGCCCCATCACCCCGGCTACCACGGTACTCATTCTCTCCGACACCAAGACCATCGACCAGCCCCGTGCCATAGCCGCCATTCAAAAGCTACGGCAAAATGCCGGAAAGGTGGTATGGCTGAACCCCATTCCGGAGCGGAAGTGGCGCTATATTCGCTCAGTGCAAGTGATGCAGAGCCTTGTTCCTATGGCCTCCTGCTCCACTTTGCAGGAGCTGGCTGCCGCCTGCCGCCGACTGACCCAGCCATAAAACAGCAAAAATCCCACTGCTTTCGCAGTGGGATTTTTTACTGAATGAATTAGGCCTTCTTCAGAGAAAGGATACCGATCTTAATGCCGTCGTCGGTCTTCTCAAAGGTCTGAGTGCCGGACAGTGCATCCTTGCTTTCCTCGCCGTTGTCCCAGGTGAAGGTGATCTCGTTACCATCAATCTTGTAAGTACCGGTGGTCTCAACAGCCTTGTTGCCCAGCACATAGGTGGTGAAAGTGACCTTGCTACCGCTGAAGGTATAGCTAACATAGCTACCCAGCTTTTCCTCGGTCTTGTAAGTACCGCTGAGCTTGTTGCCACAGGCAACCAGAGACAGCATCATCACAACGATCAGGACGCCACACATCAGTTTCTTCATGATATATACCTCTCATTTCTTATTTTCCTCGGAGTATGCTCCGATCAAGATGTAGTATAGCATAGGTATGACCTTTTTTCAAGTCCTTAAGCAAAACTTAAAATCTCAACTTTTCTTGACAATTGCCTCCTTTGGTTTTTCTATTGCGCCCTCTGCTGAAACATGGTATACTGAAAGAAAAAGGCGGTGGCTTATGTATCAATTCGACAGATCCGCTTACAACAGGCGGATGGCATGGTTTCAAGAAGCTCGGTTCGGTATGTTCATTCACTGGGGACTGTATGCCCTGCCTGCCCGGGGCGAATGGGTAAGAAGTGTTGAGCAAATGCCAGAGGAAGAATATCTTCCCTATTTTGAAACCTTTGACCCCCGGCATTTTGATCCGACGGTCTGGGCAAAGGCCGCCAAAAAGGCCGGTATGCAATACGCTGTCCTCACCGCCAAGCACCACGATGGTTTTTGCCTGTTCGACAGCCAATACACCGATTTCAAATCCACCAATACCCCCTATGGTCGGGATATCGTTGCAGAATTCTTAAAAGCCTTTCGTGCCGAAGGCATCCGGGTAGGATTGTATTTTTCCCTGCTGGACTGGCACCACCCGGACTATCCCCATTATGGGGACAAAAACCACCCTCTGCGCAACGACCCCACATATACCAACGAAAATCGGGATTTTTCCAGATATTTAGACTATATGCACGCTCAAATCAAAGAGATCTGCACCAATTACGGAAAATTGGACATTCTCTGGTTCGACTTTTCCTACGACAATATGCGTGGGGAAGTCTGGCGTGCTACGGAATTGATCAAAATGGTTCGCTCTTTCCAGCCGGATGTGATCATCGACAACCGTCTGGAAGTCAGTGGCGAAGGCTTCGGCTCGCTGGCAGAGGGAAAGCCCACCCCCTACCACGGAGATTTCGTCACCCCGGAAAAAATGATCCCACCCCAGCCTCTGAAAGATGCCAACGGCGATCCCCTTGTCTGGGAAGCCTGTGTCACCATGAACAACAACTGGGGCTATTGCGCAGAAGATCATTACTTCAAACCAGCTTCCCTGCTGATCAAAAAGCTGGTGGAAGTGGTCAGCAAAGGCGGCAATATGATCTTAAATGTGGGTCCTGATGCCGAGGGACAGATTCCTCAGGAGTCCATGAACATTCTGGAAGAGATCGGCACCTGGATGGAGAAGAACGGCAACAGCATCCACGGCTGCGGTGCATCTGGCCTTCCAAAACCGGAATACGGTCGCATCACCCAAAGTAGCGATACTCTCTACTTCCACCTGTTTGAAAACACCCTTGGCCCCGTGCCCTTGATGGGACTTGCACCCGGCAGCGTGGAAAGCATCCGTCTGCTGGCCTCCGGCAAGGCGGTCCCCATCTCCACCAGTTGGGTACACAGCGACTATCCCCACATTGTCTTTGCAGATTTGGGGGCTGACCCCATCCTGCCCGACAATACCGACACCGTTCTGGCTGTGAAGATAAAAAAGGAGGACACAAAATGAAACGCATTCTCGTTGGTGCTATGAACCACGAATCCAACTCCTTCAATCCCATTACCGCAAAAGAAGACGATTTTCTGGTGCTCCGGGGGCAGGCGGTTCTTGACCGTCGCAAGGAAAATGACACCCTCACCGGCATTCTGGACACCTTGGAGGAGGCAGGATATGAGCTTGTTCCCACAGTCTTTGCCAGTGCCGTGCCCAACGGCCTTGTAGACAGGGAGTTTGTGCAAAAACTGCGCAGTGAAATTCTGGAAATAGCCTCCCACGCAGGAAAAATCGATGCCATCACTTTTGCCCTCCATGGCTCTATGACCGGTTCCGATTTTGAGGAAGCAGAAGGCCCCCTGCTGGAAGGTCTGCGCAAGCTGTTCCCGGATATCCCCATTTTTGTGGCACTGGATATGCACGCCACCATGACGGAGCGGATGCACCGCAATGCTGACGGTTTTGTGGGCTATAAATGTGCCCCTCATACCGATTGCCGTGAGACCGGCATCCACGCCGCCCGGATGACTATTGCTGCTCTGGAGCGTGGGGTGCAGGCCAAATCCGCTTGGGTAAAAGTACCCATTCTGATTGCCGGAGAGCAGTCCTCCACCACCGTCCAGCCCATGATCAGCCTGATCCACGCCCTGCGTGAAGCAGAAAGTATGCCCGGCGTACTGGCAGCCTCTTATCTCATGGGCTTTCCCTGGTGCGACAATCCCCACAGCGCCGTAGGCGTATATGTCACCGCCGAAAATGCTGCCCTTGCCCAAGAGCAGGCACTGGCTTTGGCACAGCGGATCTGGAACACCCGAAAGGAATTTTGTTTCCAGACAGAAACCTACGGCGAGCAGGAAGTGCTGGACAAGGCATTTGAAGCCATCGCATCAGGCAAACCGACTCCTGTTTACCTGTCCGACTCCGGAGATAACCCCACCGCCGGATCCTCTTCCGACTGCGTGGGTTTCCTGTCAAAGCTGCTGGATGATCCTCGCACCAAGTCGCTCCCCAGCCCTGCCCTCTTTGGCGGCGTCTACGACACAGAAGCCACATTGGCCTGTAAAGGCAAAGTGGGGCAGGAGCTCACCCTGACCTTCGGCGCAAAATTCGACACCGTGACCACCAAACCCATCACTGCCACAGGAACGGTCATGGCTTATATAGAACAATGGGACAAATTCCCCGGAAACCACAGCGACATTGCCCTGTTCCGCACCGGGAATGTGGACATCGTGCTGGCAGAAAAGCACATCGGCTACACCAGTCCTGAAATCTTTTCCGATTTGGGCCGTGATCCTGGGAATGCCCAGATCGTGGTGTGCAAGCTGGGCTATTTGACCGCCGCACAAGCTGCTGTTGCCAAGCGGAGCATCATGGCATTAAGCCGTGGCAGCACCAACGAAGACCTTGCCACCCTGCCCTATGAAAAAACGCCCCGTCCCATCTTCCCTCTGGACGAGGATTTTCCCTACGACCCCAAGGACAATTTATACACCAAATAAGCAAAAAGCCTTCCCATCGGGAAGGTTTTTTGCTTACTTTTTCACGATCATGGCACGGATGCCATTAAGCACCGCCAGCACCATCACGCCCACATCCGCAAAAATGGCAAACCACATATTGCTGATGCCCAATGCGCCCAGCACCAGACAGGCGAATTTGATCACCAGGGCAAAGATGATGTTTTCATAGACGATGGTCAACGCTCTTCCGGCGTGGCCAATGGCTGTGGCGATCTTCGCCGGGTCATCATCCATCAGCACCACATCCGCCGCTTCAATAGCTGCATCCGAACCCAGAGCGCCCATGGCAATGCCCACATCCGCACGGGAGAGCACCGGCGCATCGTTGATACCATCTCCAACGAATGCTACCTTGTGTCCCTGTCCCAACAGCTTTTCCACCTTCGCCACCTTATCACCGGGCAGCAGCTGGCTGTAATAATCGCTGATGCCCAGTTCCTTCGCCGTCTGGGAAGCTGCCGCTTCGCTGTCGCCGGTGAGCATGACGATGTTTTTCACTCCTGCTTTTTTCAGCGACTGAATGGCTGCCCTGGCATTGGGCTTTTCCACATCGGAAATAAGGATCTGCCCCCAATACGCCCCATCCACCGCCACATGGACAATGGTTCCTGCTTTTTCCGCCTCGGGGCAGGAAATACGGAGCTGTTCCATCAGCCGGGCGTTGCCGGCAGCCACCTTTTTCCCGTCCACAGTGGCGATCACGCCGCCACCGCTGACTTCCTGAATGTCTCCAATGCGACTGCGATCGATTTTCTTGCCGTAGGCGTTCTGCAAGCCCTTGGCAATGGGGTGAGAGGAACAGCTTTCTGCCATGGTCGCATATTCAATGATCTTTTCCGGGTCAACCGTATTGTGATAGATCCCCGTCACCTGGAACACGCCCTTGGTCAGCGTACCGGTCTTGTCAAAGACCACCGTATCCACCCGGGACAGTGCTTCCAGATAATTGGAGCCCTTCACCAGCACGCCTGCCTTACTCATGCCGCCCAGACCTGCAAAGAAGGTCAGGGGCACACTGAGCACCAGTGCACACGGACAGCTGATAACGAGGAAATTCAGTGCCCGATAGATCCACTGCCCCCACTCGGCGCTCATATTCAGAGCGGTCATGCGCACCACCGGCGGCAAAACTGCCAGTGCCAGCGCTGCATAGCAGACCGCAGGGGTATAGATTTTTGCAAAACGGGAAATAAAATTCTCCTGCCGGGATTTCCGGGCACTGGCGTTTTCCACCAGATCCAGAATTTTCGACACCGTAGACTCGCCGAAAGCTTTGGTCGTCCTGACTTTCAGCAGTCCTACCATATTGACGCAACCGCTGATGATCTCATCACCTGCGGTCACATCCCTGGGAACGCTTTCGCCTGTCAATGCGCAGGTATTGAGGCTGGATGTGCCTTCGATCACAATGCCGTCCAGAGGCACTTTTTCACCGGGCTGCACCACAATCATGCTGCCCACTTCCACCTCTTCCGGGTCAACGGTTTCCAGTCTGCCATCTATTTCCACATTGGCATGATCCGGTCGAATATCCATCAAGGCCGTGATGCTGCGGCGGCTTTTTCCCACCGCATAGCTCTGGAACAGTTCTCCCAACTGGTAAAAAAGCATAACGGCAATGGCCTCCAGATAGTCCCCCGTTTGACTCACCGCCAGCACGATAGCGCCAACGGTAGCCACCGCCATCAGGAAGTTTTCATCAAACAACTGCCGATTCCACACGCCCCGAACCGCATCCCAGAGAATATCATAGCCGATCACAAGGTACGGGATCATATACAGGCCAAATTTCAGCCAGCCATCTGCCGGGATAAACTGCAAAACCACAAGCAATGCTGCCGACAGCAGGATGCGAAACAGCATCCGCTTCTGCTTTCTGTTCATAAGGGCCTCCTTAGGCTTTCAACTCGAAATCTCGCTCCACTTTTTTACAGGTTTTTTCGATGGTTTTCAGCAGTGCAGGAATATCCTGACCGTCTGCAAATTCCACAGTCATTTTCTGGGTCATAAAATTGATGGTCAACTTTTCAATGCCTTCAATTTTCTGGCAGGCAGCCTCCATCTTAGCGGCGCAGTTGGCGCAATCCACTTCCACATTATATTTCTTTACCATCGTCTTTCTTCCTTTCAATTAAGCTTCTATTTAATGATAATTTTATTATAACCGCAAGTTTTTACTTGTCAATCCATTTGTATTTATCATTTCTCTTTGGAATAAAAGTTTATCTGTTTGGAATAAATTATTGCATTTTCTGTTCTGTGGTGCTATGATGAAGAAAAAGGAGGAATGCCCCATGTGTCCTGCTTCCCTGCCCCACGATCATCACACCAATACCGCTTCCATCTTCTCTCACCTGCCGGAAGAGCAGGATTTTTCCACCATTGCAGAACTGTTCCGCCTGTTGGGAGACAGCAGCCGGCTAAAACTGTTTTGGATCTTATGCCACTGCGAAGAGTGCCTTGTAAACCTGGCTGCCATGATGGATATGAGCAGCCCTGCCTTGTCACACCACCTGAAGCAGCTGAAAAACAGCGGTCTGGTGGTCAGCCGCCGAGCCGGAAAAGAGGTCTATTATCGAGCCGCCACCACCGCCACCGCAGAACTGCTGCACCACTTCATGGAGCAGCTGAACCATGTGGTATGCCCCGATGAAGCGGATCACGACCATTCTGCTCCCCAGTCCGCCCAAATTCAAGCTGTCCATCAATTGCTGACTGCCGATTTGAGCCAGCGGCACACCATTGACTCTCTGGCGCGGCAATTTTATATGGACAGCTCCACTTTAAAGCGAGAATTTCGGCAAGCCTACGGTCTGCCCATCGCCACCTATCTAAAAGAATACCGCATCAAAAAAGCCATGGAACTGCTGTCCGACACCGACGAAAGCATTGGCTCGATCGCCGCTCAGGTAGGCTATGAGACCCAGAGCAAATTTACCGCCGCCTTCAAAGCCATGACTCAGCTTTCCCCATCGGAATACCGTAAATCCTGCCGTAAATAAAAAATTCCCGGACACAAAGTCCGGGAATTTTTTGGTTTATGAATTAGTTCGCCTTATAGGCAATGATGGTCTGGAAAGCGCTGATCGCAGTAGAAGCGGTCAGCTCCGTGCCGCCGATGGTATCCAGCACCAGCTCATAGCCGGCAAAGTCTGCGGTAAAGCCCTTATCCGCAATGGTGCCGTTGGCGTGAATGATTCTGTATTCCCGACCGCCTTCGGTAAAGGTGATCTGGATGGCAGAACCGTCAGCCACGGATTCGACCTTGTATGCTTCCATCTCCTCTTCTTCCAGATGCAGGCTTGCAGTCTCGATCTTGAACTTGATCAGAGCCTGATAGGAGGCAAACAGATCCTGATGCTTGACCTTCAATGCGTAATTCAGCTCGTTGACTTCGTAGGAGCTTTCGTAGGAGTTTCCATTTCCGCCCTTGGTACGCAGGAACTCTTCACCGGCCAGCATGAAGGAAGTGCCGTTGGAGGTCATTACCACAGCATTGGACAGCAGTGCCATCTTCTTGATGGTCTCATCGTCGGTGATACCTGCCTTCTTGATACGGTCATAGAGGGTGTAGTTATCGTGGCAGGTCACATAGTTGACAGTCTGGTTGGGATCGGTGATATGGCGGTTGGTCGCACCCTGCAGACCCTGCAGGATCTTATTGACATCAGCGCTGTTTGCCTTGGTGGTGTTGGTGATCCAGCCCTTGGAAGAAACGCCGTTCATACCGCCCTTGATGAGGGCATCACGCATCTGATCGTTGAACTGACCAACGCCCACCAGATTATGGGCATTGCTCTGAACCGCCTGCTGAGAGCTGGACAGCGTGGAGCTGCCACCCATCCAGGGCTCGCCGTAGATGGCAATATTGGGGTTGATTTTCTTCAACTTTTCAGCCAGCAGGTTCATGGTCTCGATATCGTGCAGACCCATCAGGTCGAAGCGGAAGCCGCCCAGCTTGTACTCCTCTGCCCAGAAGCAGACGGAATCGATGATGAACTTACGCATCATGGCGTTTTCACTGGCAGTCTCATTGCCGCAGCCGGAGCCGTTGGACAGGGTGCCATTGTCGTTATAACGGAAGTAGTAGCCGGGCATCAGCACATCGAAGTTAGAGCCGTTGGCAGCGTTGACATGGTTGTAAACCACATCCATGATAATGTTGATATTCTCGCCATTGAAGGCCTGAATCAGCTGCTTGAACTCCTTGATACGGGTGTAGCCGTCCTCGGCATTGGTGGAGTAGCTGCCTTCCAGAACATTGTAGTTCAGAGGATTGTAGCCCCAGTTGAACTTGGTATTTTCCTCGTTATTGGCCTGGTCAAAAATGGGAATCAGCTGCACAGCATTGACACCCAGTTCCTTGATGTGGTCAAAGCCGGTGGTTACAGTGACATCACCCTCTGTATAGGTGGTGCCCTCCTGGATCATACCCAGGAACTTCTTGCGCCATGCTTCGGTGCCCGTCCAAGTCTTGGAAGAGGTCACATCCGCCACATGGGTCTCCCAAACCACCAGTTCCTTGCGGTCATACTGGACAGGGCTGACGGAATCCCAGCCTTCGGGGTTGGTCTTGGAGAAGTCCACGATCATGCCACGAACACCGTTGAGGCCGGCGCTCTTGGCGTAGGGGTCAACGATTTCGGTTCCGTTGGGGTGCGAGGCATTGGTAACGGTGTAGGTATAGTACTTGCCTTCCCAATCGCCTTCCAGCTTGGCGCAGAATACACCCTTGTCCCCACGGGTCATTTCCACCGTTTCAATGGGCTGATCCTTGGTGCCGTAGCCGTTTTCATAGATCTTCAGCACCACAGAAGAAGAAATAGGAGTCCACACCTTGAACTCGGTGCTTTCCTTGGTGTAAATGGCGCCCAGGTCACCGTCGTAATAGAACTGCTCGTTAAATTCCTTGGTAGAATAGAGCTTGGCAAAAGAAATGCCGCTGGTGCCGGTCTCGCTGCTCTCTGCAAATACCACTTCCACGGTATAGTTCTTGCCCACGGTGATGGTAGTTCCCTCAGGCAGGTCAATGGTCACGCTCTTCTTAGACTCGACGGTCACTTGGCAAATCTGTGTTCCGTCTTCATAGACAGTGGCCTTGACAATGGGAGTGTTGGCCGTCAGTTTGATCTGACTCATGGATGTAAAGTTGGCATTGGTAATGGTCGGTGCCACGGTAAAGTTTTTGTCCATATAAACTTTCTGGTCTCCCTGAATGATGTAAAGATGATAGCAGCCGCTTTCGTCTGCCTTGTAGTCGGTAAAGGAAATCAGGCGATCCTCGTCACCATCCTTGGTCCAGCCGTCCAGACGGCGAGGAATGATGCCGATGCCCTTTTCCAGTGCTTTTGCACCGATGTCGCTGAGCTTGTAGGTCGCAGTGCCGCCAAAGGAGTCACTGCCGTTGATCTCGAAAAGGTTGCCTTCACCGCCCTGTACCCAGAGCCAGAAGCCCCATTCACTGTAAGCATCGTCTTCACGCTGATAGTGGATGGCAATGGTTGCATCCTGAGGTACAGTCGGATCTGCGGGATTTGTGGGACTTGTCGTATTGGTCGAATCAGTCGTGCCGGCGGTACTACCGGGATCGGTGGTAGTAGTCGGTGCCCCAGATGCGCAGGCTGTCAGCAGCATACACAGCAGCAAGCACAAGGCAAGCAATCGTTTTGTCATTTTTCTGCCTCCATATTCTTCATGTTAAACAACTCTGTTTCCAGAGGTGACATACTTTGTCATTATACTGGATAATACTGCCGGTTGTCAAGGCAAAAAGGAAGGCGGCCCTAGGCGGCCTCATTTTTATATTTTGCTATAAACTGGCGATAGAAGATCAGTCCCACAATGGTGGTCACCACTTCCGTCACCGGAAAGGCCAACCAGAACCAGTCCAGTCCCAGCCGAGAGAACAGATAGCCCAGAGGCACAAAACAAATAACTGTTCGCACCACTGTCAAAATGGAGCTTTTCATGCTCTTTCCCACCGCCTGAAAGAAAACCGGGAAGATCAGCGATGTGACCTGCGGAATAAAGCTGATGCCCACAAAACGGAATCCCACTTTGCCGATGGATACCACCAGCTCATCCGAAGAAAACACCCGCAGCATCTGCTCCGGTACAGTCACAAAGCACAGCATTCCCATCGCCATCAGCGCCCAGCCGAATATCACCGATGCCCACAGGGTATTCTTACACCGTTCCACATTGCGAGCTGCATAATTATAGCTGATCACCGGCACGATGCAGGTCTGCATAGCCCCCAGGGGGATGAAGAAAAAGGTCTGCCATTTGTAGTACAGCCCCAGCGCCGTCACCGCCTGATCAGAGAATGTTGCCAAAATCAGATTCAGCCCCAAAATATAGAAGGTATAGGCCGATTGCATCAAAATATTGGGCACGCCCAGGCGGAAAATGGTTCTGATATGCCCGGGGTAGCACTGCCTGGCAGGGGATTTCCGCCAGCCCTTCTTCATCACGACCAATGCTGCCACCACCTGACCTGCAACCGTTGCCACAGCTGCGCCGCCGATCCCCATTTTCGGCAGGCCGAACATACCGAAAATCAGCAATGGGTCTAAGATAATATTGGTGATGGCGCCCAGAATTTGGGCGATCATCGGGGTTTTCATGTCGCCGTTGGCCTGCAGGACCTTGGTCCAGACGCTCTCCAAAAACAGGCCGAAGCTGAATACGCACACGATCCGGCCATAGACGATCACATCTGCAATGACTTCTTCCGACTCGGTGGACATCCGGGCATAAAAAGGCATAATGAAATAGCCCACCACCGCAAAAATCAGCCAAAGTACCACCGCCAAGGGCGTACCAACTCCGGCATATTCGTCCGCTTCTTTTCCCTTGCCAACGCCCAGCTTGGCTGCCATGACCGTGTTGATGCCCACGCCCGTACCCACTGCCAATGCGATCATCAGCAGCTGCACCGGGTAAATGATGGAAAGTGCGGTTAAGCCGGAGTCTGAATAGTTGCCCACGAACAGGCTGTCAACGATATTATAAAGGGCCTGGATCAGTTGCGCCAACATGACAGGAGGTGCCAGCTTCAACAGAATCTTACTGATTTTTTCAGTGCCAAACAAAGTTGTCTGTTCCATGCATTCCCCTCTTTCTGTATTCCGTCCAAGTATCATACCTCTGCCTAGGGCGGCTGTCAATGGCTTTTTCTGGAATTATTTACATTCCGTTCATTGACAGGGTTCCACCTTGTGCTATATTTACAAGGTTACAAAAAATGGAGGAATAACGAAATGACAGAAATCATCGTGACCATTCTGGTCTGTTTCTTTGCCGGCATGGGTGCCGGCCTTGGCACCGGATTTGCCGGCATGAGTGCCGCAGCAGTCATCTCCCCCATGCTCATCACTTTTCTGGGCATGGATCCTTATATGGCAGTGGGCATCGCTCTGGCTTCCGATGTGCTGGCCAGCGCTGTCAGTGCCTATACCTATGGCAAAAATAAGAACCTGGATATCAAAAACGGCCTTGTGATGATGGCAACGGTGCTGGTGTTCACCATGGTAGGCAGTTGGGTATCCAGCCTTGTTCCCAGCGCCACCATGGGCGGCTTTTCCACCTTTATGACCCTGATTCTGGGCATCAAGTTCATCGTTAAGCCCGTGATGACCACCAAAGAGGCCATGGGGAGCGTCAGTGCCAAAAAGCGGATCATCCAGTCCATCGCCTGCGGTGTGCTGATTGGCTTCATCTGCGGCTTCGTCGGTGCCGGTGGCGGCATGATGATGCTGCTAATTCTGACCAGCGTTCTGGGCTATGAGCTGAAAACTGCCGTGGGCACCAGCGTGTTTATTATGACCTTCACTGCCCTGACCGGCTCTGTGAGCCACTTTGCCATCGGCGGCGCACCGGATTGGACGGTATTGGCGCTGTGCATCCTGTTCACCCTGATCTGGGCAAGAATTGCTGCCCGATTTGCCAATAAAGCCAGTGCCGCTACCCTCAACCGTGCCACCGGCGTGATTTTGGTCGTTTTGGGTGTGGTGATTTTGGGCTTTAATCTGTTTGGATAAGCGGAAGACCCGGCAGCAATTTTTGCCGCCGGGTCACTTTTATTCTTCCAGTTTTTCGATTTTGTTTTTCATCGCCTGCCGCAGGAATACATAGGCAAAAACGCTGCTGAGCACTTCCGCAATGGGGAAAGTCCACCAAACCACATTCAGCACATTTTCTGAAAGGGTAAACAAGTATGCCACCGGGAATACAAACAGCACCAGCCGGAAAAAGGACAGCAGAAGCGGCTTCCCGGCATAGCCCAACGCCTGCAAAACACCCTGCACCGCCACTGTAAAACCCATAAAAACATAGCCCAGGCTTGCAATTCTCGTGGCATTTGCACATACATCCACCAATACCGCTGAAGCGCCGCCGGACAGCGCAAACAGGGACGACAAGGGTCTTGCCACCAACTCAAACAGCACTGTCAACGCCAACATGGTGATCAGGCTATCGATGACACCGTACTTTACACAGTCCTTGGCTCGCCTTTTATTCAGCATACCATAGTTGAACGACAGGATGGTAATGATGGTATTGGAAAGGCCAAAGGCTGAGAACAGTGCCACCTGCTGCATTTTATAGTAAATACCGAAGGATCCCACCAGCACCACAGAGTCCACATCCGCACTGCCCAAAATCGCATTCATGCCTGCCATCATCACCGACAGCAGGGCCTGCATCAGTGCCGCAGATGCGCCGATCCTGTAAACTCCTTTGATGATCGGTCCACTGGGGCGAAGATAACGCAAGTTGCCGCTGATCTCCTTGTTGGTCAAATAGTGGAAGGCCATTGCCGTGAGCATGGAAACGAACTGACCAATGATGGTAGCCCAGGCAGCTCCCGCCACCCCCATGTCCAAGGGAAAAATAAACACATAGTCCAACACAATATTCACAACTGCGCCGGAAATTTGGGCAATGGTGGAGCAAAGCGTCTTACCCGTGGCCTGCAAAAATCGCTCATAAATGGTAAATCCGATAGAGCCCAAGGAAAAGCAGGTGCAGATCTTCAAATATTCTGTGCCCATCGCAGCAACGGTGGCATTGTCCGTAAACAGGCCAATGAACCACTTGGCTCCAAAAATACCGAAGAGCAGAAATACGGCATAGATCACCAATGCTAAAAAGATACCGTTTCCGGCAACCGTGTTGACCTTTTCATGATTTCCCTCGCCCAAGCTTCTCGACAGCATGGCGTTCAGTCCCACGCCTGTACCTACGCCGATGGCGATGATCATGATCTGCACCGGGAAAGCGATGGTCAGCGCCTCGTTGGCTAAAGCGCCTGTGCCTTCCATATTGGCAACAAAAATGCTGTCCACCACATTGTACAGCGCTTGCAGCACCATGGACACGATCATGGGAAAGCCCATCTTCCAGAATAGGGACTTAATGGGCTGGATGGCCATTTTATTCTCTTTAAAATTCTCCATAATTCCTCCTAAAAACAAAAAACAGGCGTAAGTCCGAAAGTTGGACTTACGCCTGCCGGCTACGCACTGGTGGTTAGTATAGCACAAATATTTCAAAATTGCAAAGGCACTTTCCCACAATTTTTTAGATTTTTCATTCTTCTAAATATGCACTTTCCACACAATTATTTCATTTTCAAAAACTTTTCACATGAAATTTTAGTTTTTCGGTGCTATAATTTTCATGTTGCAACATACTTGACCGAACAGGAGGTGTTTTTATGAAGCGTGTAAAGGCAGCCTGCATTTCTCAGACGCTCATTTTCTCTCAAAAGCCGGAAATTGCCCTGAGCAAAGACCATGCGCTGAAACTGAACCATCAGGAATTTGAGCACTACAAAGCCACGCTGGAGCGTACCCACACCCGATATCAGATCGTGGATACCGCCCAGCAGGAGGACGGCTCTTTGATCGTCCGTGTGCGCAAACAGTACAACGATAAAGCCGATGTAGATGAATACTTTGCTTAAGCAGAAACCGCCCTCCCGGGCGGTTTCATCCTTTATCCCGGGATCAAAACATCTCCATCAGCAAGTATCCCTACCTGCAAATCAATTGCCCCGAAAACCTCGTTTTCCTCAGAAATGTATCCCTCGTAGGTCACCATGACCATATCGCCCACGGAAATTCTCCCGGTCGTCACATACCGCTGGGTGCGGATATCCTCCAAATAGACCTTGTAAACCGTCCCCCCAAGGCCGTACCAGTGCAGAATGCTGTCATCCACCAGAATATAATCTTCACCGATTTCCGTCACCTCGCCGGTCAGCGTAAGCTGATACGGCTCAAAGTCGGTCTTGGTGCAGTGGCTCACGGCATAGTCGATGATCTGTCGGGCATTTTCTTTCCCGATGAAATAGACATAGCCATATTCCAAAATGTTGGTACTGACATAGCCGCTACCATAGATGGTAAAGCCCTTTTTGTAGACGCCCAACGCTTCAGAGGTGGCACAAAAAGAAACAGCATCCTCTGTCCGGAAATACGAATCCTTCCCTTCGTACAGCGCTGCCTGAGCACAGGAATTCAGAATGTTCCAAATCGGTTCATCCTCTTCCAGAAGGTAATCGGCATCTGCCCGGTCAAATCGGCTCAGGGAAAGATTATTTTCCAGGCCAAGGCAGTCCAGCAATTCCCCCAATGTCTCCGCCACACCGTGTTCTGCGGTACGATAGACATAATACTCTCCATTGATCCCGGCGGCGACGATCATTTCTGCTTCTATGTCCCGGATCTTCCAAACCTCCATAGTAGTCTGGCGGCTCTGCTCGGTATAGTCATCATATCCCGAACCAACGCCCTCTCCCAATCGCTCCTGTAAAAAGGATGGATCAATACTGCGGCCTCTGGCACTATACTCGTTGCCATCAAATTTCAGCAAAAGATATCGCTCACAATCAGTCCGGTACTCCCACGGCCACACATAATAGGAATTCGGTTGCATATACTGGGGGATTTTCCGATAACCTTGCCAGCCAACAGCCGCCGCCAAACACAGGCAGGCTGCCATTGCCGCCCATTTGACCCACCCCTTTTTCTTTTTACGCCCCATGGCATCGGCGATCAGTTTCTCGTCGATTTGCCCCAATGCCTTGGATAGTTTGTCGTTTTTCAAATTTCAACACCCTCCCTCTTCAAAAAATCCCGCAAACGATTGCGGCTGTGAAACAGCATGGATTTGACCTTGCTTTGGCTGAATCCGTAACGCCCGGCAATTTCCTCAATGGAGTCAAAAAACCAGTATCGCCGCAGGAAAACATTTCTGCTCATTTCCTTTTCTCCACGCAAAAAGGTATTCAGCAATTCGCTCAGTTCCACTTCTCCCACATGCGGACGCAGGCGGTCATCGGGCAGAAGTGTCTCGATTTCATCGATGGGTACCACTTTACCCGCCTGCCGCTTGGCTGCATTCTGATGTTCCAGCTTTTTCAGCGACAGATTCCGGGTGATCTTGCAGAGAAATGCGCCAAAATATCGGGGTCTTGTGGGTGGAATGGTATTCCACGCCGCCAGGTAGGTGTCGTTGACACATTCCTGTGCATCCTCCTGACTGCCCAGAATCTTTTTTGCTACGCTGTGGCAGAGCTTGCCATATTTTTGCTGGGTTTCTGAAATCGCCTGTTCCTCCCGGGCAAAAAACAGGTCAATGATCTGCTGATCCTCCATGGTTTCCCTCCTTTCTCTTTCTAAAAGGCCTTTCACCCTATTAGTACGATTTTTTCTCCTTTGGTTGCACTTTTAAAAAGCTCGCAGAATTTTTCTGCGAGCTTGAGACTGTCAAAAAACTGTCGTTTTTTCGCCGGTGAATGACTTGCCTCTCC
>CAZJCA010000014.1:0-28458 GCA_964544505.1 uncultured Oscillospiraceae bacterium | reverse complement strand
ATATTAAAACATATTCATGTAAAAATATTTTAGTCCCCGAAAAGTTTTTTTCATATATGAAAAGATTTTTAGGTCAAAATTGGTAACGAATTGGCAACGCCTTTTCGTTGCCAATTCTCTTTCTATTCCCTAAGCTCCACCAGCTTGTCCAAGGAAACCAAGTCTTCCTGTGTCGGTCTTCCCTCTGACCTCATCTGTGGCCAGCAAGTCTACTTCCGGCTGCACAGCGGCAGGCTCCGGCACAGAGGTTTCTTCCCGGCCGGTGATATTCAGCCAGCGCAGATTCTCGCCATCAAACCGCCCACCGCTCTGCCGACTGCCCTCATCTGAAAGCGAATTTTTGGAGTTGACAGTTTTGCCGTCTTGTGATATATTCACCTTATCGGAGTCCCCTTGTATATCGCCAATCGCTTTTTGCGTAGTAGCGGTGGTAGGGGGTTCCGCTTTTTTATGTCGAGTTTTGCAGGAGTCAAATCAACGACATCATAAAATACCGCTTCGCCGGTATTTGTAATACCGACAACCACTTCTGCACTATACATAGATCTTCTGGAACACATTGCGGTGCTTGCCGGAAAGCTCTTTCAAAAAAGCCTCGTCCGTGAAAAGGTAGTCACCCACCAGATCCGCCGTCAGTTCTCCGTCAATGTCCGCTCCCTCAATGTCCTTGTACATCTGTTCCAGCGTAGAGCGCCGACCGTCGAAGTCGCCCTTGCCTTTGGCATAGTCGAAGATCGCCGTCTGCAACCCCTGATACAGTTCCGTGCCTTCCAGAATGTGGGTGATCTCATGGCCGACCACCTTTTCCAGTGCCTTCTGCGACTGGGTGTTGACCGTCACACCGTCCTTGGTCACAAAGCCGGTGACCGTTTTTCCCGTAATGCCGAACCCCCGACCAATAAGAAAATACTCCGGAAATGATGTGCACCCCAAAAGCTAGACACTTTTGGGGTGCACATCATAATAATCACATTTTTTCAATTAGCCAATTGCCGCATTTTTTCCCGGATCGCCAGCAGATCATCAAATGTTTCCGGCCGTTTGGTCACATCCCGCAGCAGTGCCGAAGGGTGGTACATCGCCGTCATCCAAATGCCGTCTTTTTCTGTCCAGGTGCCGTGTTCTCTGGTAATACGAAAATCCTCCCGGATCAGCGCTGTCGCTGCAATGCGCCCCAGACAGACGATGATCTTGGGCTTGATCAGTTCGATTTGCTGACGCAGATAGCCAATGCAGGCTTCCTGCTCTGTTTCCAGCGGATCACGGTTTCTGGGGGGACGGCATTTGACAATGTTTGCAATGTAGCAGTTGGTGCGGTCAACATCGATGATCGACAGCATATCGTCCAGCAGCTGCCCTGCCGGGCCTACAAACGGAATGCCCTGCAGATCTTCCTGTTCTCCCGGCCCTTCGCCGACAAACAGAATGCGGCTCTGACGGTTGCCCACGCCAAAAACCACATTATTTCTCGTTTCGCACAGGCCGCAACGGGTGCAGTCTTTACAAACATTTTCTAACTCATTCCAATTCATTTGCGCCCTCCCGTTGTCTGTTGCGTTGCTGCTTTTTCCGCTTCTGGTAGCGCACGATATTCACTTGCCGCAAAATCAAAACCACGACTGCCAGCACTACAGCCAGACCCAGTATGACGATACCGACCCATTTTAGGATGTTTAAGATCTGCTCGGCAGTACCCGGCTTTCGGACTTCCTCAATGGTCGATCCCACCAGTGCCACATTATGCCGTGCCAGAAGTTCCACTTCCCCGACAACGATATCGCCATATAAGATTTGAAGGGTGCCTACCGCTGTCCCCTTCTTCAAGGGCGCCACCAAGCTTTCCTGATCCTTTACATCCTGAAATTGCAGCATGGTCTGATCAAATTCCACCGGAAGCAGCGCATAGACCTCCTGGTCTGCACCAACCACCACACTGTTTTCTCCGTTGGCAACAGGATACATCCCAAAGGGCTGATCACCGCCCAGCACCTGCTGCACTGCAAAGCCTTTAAATCCAAAATCAAGCAATTGCTTTGCCTCTGTAAAATTGGTGTATTCCTTGACCGTGTAGCCCGAGGTCTTTGCGGTTGCCGAAATGATCACACACAGATACCGACCATTTTCATTCTCGGCAGTGCAAATCATGCTGCGGTCGGCGGTGGTCGCTGCGGCAGGCTTGCCGCCTGTGACACGCTCATCATAGTATTTTTTAGAGCTGGCATCCATCATGTAGTTGGTGGTAGTCAAGGTGCGTGCAGCTGACATATTGGTAGCAGGCAACTGATAGTTGACAATGCCAAACATCTGGGTGAATAATTCATTTTTTAAGGCTTCTACGGTAATGATCGCCAATTCCCGTGCTGTGGAGTGCTGGCTATCATTCTGCAAGCCGTGCACATTGGCAAAATGGGTACTGACGCAACCGAGAGTTGCGGCTTTCTCATTCATTTTATCCACAAAAGCCTGCTGGCTACCTGCCACATGCTCTGCCATCACAGCAGCAGCATCGTTAGCCGATGATACCATCACACAGTACAAAAGGTCACGAAGACTGACGATCTCCCCTGCCTGTAACCCGACAGACACAGAACCTGCACCAACAGAATTGAGGGTACTGCGCTCCACCGTTACCATATCGCCCAAGTCGCCTTCTTCCAACACGATCAACGCTGTCATCAATTTGACCAGGCCAGAAGGATCAATGATGTCATCCGGGTTATGCGCATAGACCAGGGTTTGGGTGTCCAGCTCATACAGGATGGCTGCATCCGCAGTTCCCGTATAAGCCTCGTCACCACCGATGGCGTACTGAGCCTGCAATGTACTGCAGCCGGAAGTAATGCTTTCCTCTGTTGCAGCGGTTGCCGCTAAGGGCGTGCAATGGAGTAAACACACAAGTATTAATAAAAAAACGCCGATTTTTCTCATATTTTCGCCTCAATTATTGATTGCCGGACTTGTCCGACGATAAATTATCGTGTATAATATATATGCTATAGAAAATTATACCAGTTTTCTCTCAGCTAGTCAATGAAGGAGGTGGCTTTTCAATATGAAAAATTCAACGACTGCTTTGTTCTTAGCCATTACGCTAGCTTTTGCGGCTTTTGTCGGCGGTTTCTGTCTCGGAAGAAATTCCGCAGGAACCAGTGTAGAGCTTTCTGCATACGCCACCACCGGTACACCTGCAACAGCAGGTGCATTCCCCTCCTCCACCGGTGTAAGTTCCACTTCCCGGATCAATATCAACACCGCCAGCTTAGAGGAACTGGACAGTCTTCCGGGGATCGGCCCTACGATCGCCCAGCGGATCATCGACTACCGCACGCAATTTGGTAATTTTAAAAGTGTGTACGATCTGCTTGAGGTGGAGGACATTGGCGAGAAAACTTTGGAAAAAATCTTTGACCGCATTACTGTATAAGGAGGGTCTGTATCTATGAAAATACTGGTTGTAGACGATGAAGCATTGCTGGTCAAGGGTATTCGCTTCAACCTGCAAAACGAAGGTTACGAAGTGGTCACCGGCACCAACGGCCTGGAAGCCGTCCAATTGGCTCGTGATCCTGCTGTCAATCTGATCATATTAGATGTGATGATGCCGGAAATGGATGGCATGACCGCTTGCAGTCTGATTCGGGAGTTTTCCAATGTGCCCATCATCTTCCTCACCGCCAAAAGCGATGATATGGACAAACTCATGGGCTTTGAACATGGTGCAGACGATTATCTGACCAAGCCTTTCAACATTCTGGAACTGAAAGCCCGGGTCAAAGCATTGCTCCGTCGGGCAAATAGCGGTGAAAGCAATGGCACAAATCTTCTGACCATCGGCCCCATTTCACTGAATCTGGATGCCAGAAACGCCATTGTTTCCGGCAAAACTGTGGATCTGACTGCCAAAGAATTTGATGTAGTGGAATTTCTCATGCGGAACGCCAATCGGGTCTACTCCCGGGAAGCCCTGCTGGATACCATTTGGGCCTACGAGTACCGCAGCGATATCCGCACGGTGGATGTGCATATCCGCCGGTTACGGGAAAAGCTGGAAGAAAATCCGGCAGAACCCAAGTATTTGATGACGAAATGGGGGGTTGGCTATTACTTCCGCAAGTAAAAAACCGATTTTTCGGGCTTTTTCCAGTGCCCAGTTGCGCTATGCCATCACCTATGTTGCCATCACCATGATCGTACTGGTTTTCCTGAACCTTTACTGTGCTCAAGTAACGGAGCAGCTATTTTGTCAAAACAAGAAAAATACGCTGCTGGAAAAAGCAAACCTGGTGGCAACGGAAATCGCTGCATCAGAGCAGATCAATCGCAGTACCGCTGCCGGCGTGGTAATGCGGCTGGATGTACAGTTAGACAGAGTTCTGGTCACAGATATGGACGGCGCCATTCTCTACGACTCTGCTCCCCCAAGTGATAGCTCTGCACTGCCTGCAGAGCTTCTGGCAGCTAAAACGGAAGCTCAGTTTTCCTGGGATTACAGCAGCGGTGTGATGACTTCTTCAGTAGCTGTTCCCATTCGCAGTGAAGGAAGCACCATCGGCTGTGTGTATCTGCTGGAGATCGACAGCAACGATGGTCAATTGCTAAAAACCCTGCACACGAATATTTTGACCATTACCCTGGCACTGGAAACAGGATTGATCATTTTCTCCATCTTCTATGTAAAGCGATACTCTCGCAGGCTCAATCAGATCATGGCCTCCATGCGGATCATTCAGGAGGGTAATTTCTCTCACAAGATCGAAATGCGTGGTCACGACGAACTGACCTTCCTGGCAGAGGAATTTAACTATTTGACGGAGCGGCTGCAAATATCCGAAAATAAGCGGCGGCAATTCGTTTCCGACGCTTCCCACGAATTAAAGACCCCCCTGGCGTCCATCAAGCTTCTGTCCGACTCTATTTTGCAGTACGACATGGACATGAATACGGTACGGGAGTTTGCCGGCGACATTGGAAACGAGGCAGACCGCCTGACCCGTATGACCAACAAGCTTCTGGCACTGACCAAAGACGAAAGCAATACCGCAAACGACGATGCAGAGATCATCTATATGTCTCCCACAGTGGAGCGCGTGGTAAAGATGCTGGAAGGTATCGCAAAAACGAATAACATCACCATCCATCTGGATCTGCAGCAGGATTCCACTGTGCTGCTGCAAGAAGATGACCTGTATCAAATCACCTTTAATCTGGTAGAAAATGGCATCAAATATAATGTGCCCGGCGGCAAATTGTCCATTTCCCTCCATCGGCAGGAAGATATGGCCGTGCTGCGCATCAGCGATACCGGCGTTGGCATTCCCCCGGATGCTCTGGGGCATGTGTTTGAACGATTCTATCGAGTGGATAAGGCTCGCTCCCGACAAACCGGCGGTAGCGGACTGGGTCTGTCCATTGTGCGCAATATGGTGGAACGCAACAATGGCGAAATTCACCTGCAAAGCACCGTCGGCAAGGGCACTACTTTTGCAGTTGCCTTCCCCTGCTTCGACATTTCCGAAGAGCAAACTCAACTGATTTCAAGCGAGGACGAAACATGAAATTTATATCCTGGAATGTAAATGGCCTGCGTGCCTGTGTGGGCAAGAATTTTATGGAAGAATTTCACAAGCTGGATGCTGATTTCTTCTGTCTGCAGGAGACCAAACTGCAGGAAGGACAAATCCAGCTGGATCTTCCCGGATACTTCCAATATTGGAACTATGCAGAGAAAAAGGGCTACTCCGGCACAGCTATTTTTGCGAAAAAAGGCCCCCTCTCTGTTCGCTACGGCGTAGGCGTTGCAGAACTGGACACCGAAGGAAGACTGATCACCCTGGAGTATGATGATTTCTTTCTGGTCACCTGCTACACCCCCAATGCCCAGCCGGAACTGGCTCGGATCGACCATCGTCTGAAATGGGAAGAAGCGTTCCGTGCTTACCTGTCCGCTCTGGATCAGCAAAAACCTGTGATCATTTGCGGCGATCTGAATGTGGCACATAATGAGATCGACCTGAAAAATCCCAGTTCCAATCGTGGCAGTGCCGGTTTCTCCGACCAGGAAAGAGGCGCTTTCGGACAGCTTTTGGAATGCGGCTTTACCGATACCTTCCGTCACCTTTATCCCGATGTGACGGGCGCATACAGTTGGTGGAGTTACCGCTTCAACGCGCGCAAGAACAACTCCGGTTGGCGTATCGACTATTTTTTGGTATCGAATCGACTGCAAAGCAAGATCACAGATGCCCTTATCCACGCCGATATTCTTGGCTCTGACCACTGCCCCGTAGAATTACAACTGGATATCTAAATTTCAGTTGACTTTTTTCAAAATACAGGCTATAATAGTGAAGCTTTCGAGCTTTGCTAGTGTAGCACAGTCGGTAGTGCATCTCACTCGTAATGAGAAGGTCGCCTGTTCGAGTCAGGTCACTAGCTCCAATAACCCCCTTCATCCAAATGGATGGAGGGGGTTATTTTATGTATAATTGCCTCGAATAATAGGATCTTGCGCTTTTCCCCAAACACAAACGAGTCAGGTCACCAGATTCGATTTCTCCTTATTCCGTCAGGATTGAACTTGTTGATCAACCATCCGTATCTTGTTCCAAATAGTCGATCCAAGCCACCAGCGACTGTTCTTCCAGACAGGAAAGGGCTTTTTTATAAATTTGGAAGGCCTCCGGATATTGATTCTGCATCCACTTTAATGTTTTTTTCGGTCCAAAATAGAACTGTCCAACCTTATCACAGAATATTTCCAGACTGTCGATCAGCAGCCAATGCCATCGGAACATCCCTTCTGCATCCATTCGTCTGGTACGCATCACCATTTTTCTGCACCAACAGATCTGTTCCCGAACTTGCTGCTTTGACTTTTGGGGGCGATTATTCAGATATTTGACCACACGCTGTTTTAACCGCTCTGCCAGACCATCCGTGTCCAAAACCACCAAGCCGTCAAAAATCTGGAGCACTTCCTCCAAATCAATATTTCCTGCAACATAGTCCCTTGGATAAGTGAACACATCCAACTGTACACCTTCTATAACAGCAGTGTCATGGCAGGCCGGCTGATCGTTTGTAATGACCAGCGCATCAAAATCGCTGTTTTCTCCGTTGGAACCATCTGCATAAGACCCATAGACAATAATACCCCATGGGGCGTATTTTTGCCGGATGTAAGAAATCAGTTTTTCCATACGAGCCACCTCACTTTTCTTTATTTTATCCCCATCTTTTCGGAAAGTCAATATTACCATGTAGTCACATACTTGCAATCTTCCCCCGGTTGTGATACGCTATAAAATATAAAAGTGCACGGAGGTCACCTGTGAACATTTACTTAGAACTTCTCATCAGCTTCTTTAAAGTCGGCATTATGACCTTTGGCGGTGGCTATGCCATGCTTCCCATGCTGCAACGAGAAATCGTTGAAAACAGGGGCTGGGCAACGGACGAAGAGCTGACCGATTATTTTGCCATTGGTCAATGCACCCCCGGCGTTATTGCCGTCAACACTGCCACTTTCATTGGCAACAAAATCAAGGGCATTCCCGGCGGCATCGTCGCCACTTTGGCCGTCATTCTCCCCTCTTTGCTCATCATTTCTCTGTTGGCTGGCGTGATTGAGGCATTCTCCCATGTGATTTGGGTGCAGTATGCTTTTGGCGGCATCCGGGTATGCGTGTGTGTGCTGATTCTCAACGCTGTGGTCAAACTCTATAAGAAAGCCGTGGTGGATGTCCCGACCTTCTTGATTTTTCTGGTGGTCGCCATCGCCGCTTCTTTTCTGGATCTGTCCCCGGTCATTTTCGTTCTGAGCGCCGCTGTGGCAGGTATTATCCTGAAAGTGCTGGGAGGGCGTAAGAAATGATCTATTTACAGCTGTTCTACGAATTTTTTAAGACCGGCCTCTTCGCCATTGGCGGCGGCATGGCAACCATTCCCTTCCTGGAAAAAATGGCCGACAAGACCGGATGGTTCACCCAAACTGATCTTGCCAATATGATCGCCGTAGGCGAGTCTACTCCCGGCCCCATCGGTGTCAATATGGCAACTTATGTGGGCTATGTCACCGGCTCCCAGAAAGGCGGTGTTTTCTACGCTATTGCGGGTTCTGTGACGGCAACATTGGGGCTGGTAACGCCCTCCGTCATCGTCATTTTGATCATCGCTTCTATTTTAAAAAGTTTCAGAGATAACCGCTATGTAAACCGCGCTTTCTACGGTCTACGCCCGGCCTCTACGGGTCTGATCGCCGCTGCCGGCATCAGCGTGATCGCATCCACCTTGCTGTGCATGAACAGCCTGACTGTTCTGCCAACCACCGTTAACTGGAAAGGCATGATTTTAGCGGCTATCTTATTCGTGCTGACTAATTATGTAAAACCTACCAAGAAGCTGCATCCCATTGTTTTTATTGGTGCTTCCGCCGTGGTTGGTATCGTGTTTCAAATGACATAAGAAAACCGCTCCGGTTTGTCCGGAGCGGTTCACTTTTTACTTATTGAGCATCTTTTCCAATGCAGCGATCTTCAGGCACAGGCAGAACACTTCCATTGCCTGCTTCAGCTCCTCCACAGGAGGCAGGCTGGGAGCAATACGGATGTTGCTGTCCTGAGGGTCGATGCCGTAGGGATAAGTAGCGCCTGCATCGGTCATGACCACACCGGCTTCCTTACACAGTGCCAGCGCACGCTTGGCGGTGCCGGGCATGGTGTTCAGGCTGACAAAATAGCCGCCCTTGGGCTTGTTCCACTGGGCAAAGCCCCAAGGTGCGATTTCTTTATCCAGCATTTCCAGAACCACCTGGAACTTGGGTGCCATGATGGCAGCGTGATTTTTCATCACTTCCAGTGTATGTGCTCTGTTTTGCAGGAATTTCACATGACGCAGCTGATTGACCTTGTCGTAGGAGATCATCTGCACGCCCAGCAGCTTCTGCATATAATGAAGATTTCCCTCGGAGGTTGCCATCACGGAAATACCGGCACCGGGGAATGTGATCTTGGAAGTGGAAGCAAACTCATAGACCATATCGGGGTTCCCTGCTTCCCGGCAGAGGGTCAGAATGTCGGCAAAGGGAACGAAGTCACCTTCAAATTCGTGAACGCAGTATGCGTTGTCCCACATAATGGTAAAGTCAGGTGCGGCAGGCTTCAGATTTACAAAACGGGAAATGGTCTCATCAGAATAGATGATGCCTTCGGGATTGGAATACTTGGGAACACACCAGATACCCTTCACCGCAGGATCCTGCACATATTTTTCTACCAGATCCATATCAGGGCCGGTAGCGGTCATGGGAATGGTGATCAGCTCTGCGCCGAAGGACTCGGTAATGCGGAAATGACGGTCATAGCCGGGAGCAGGACACAGGAACTTGACTTTTTCCTCCTTGCTCCAGGGCCGAGGGCTGTTTTTCAGGCCGTGGGTATAGGCCTTGGAAATCACATCATACATCAAAGTCAGGCTGGCGGTACCGCCGACAAAAATTTCGCTCTGCTTGCAGCCCAGCACATCTGCCCAATAAGCCTTGGCGCAGGGCAGGCCGCCCAGCTCGCCATAGTTACGGGCATCCATGCCGTCAACAATGCACTCGGCAGGGTCGGTAAGTACGGTCAAAATTCCGCTGACGGAGTCCAGTTGCGCCTTGGAGGGCTTACCACGAGCCATATTCAGCTTCAGATTTTTTGCCTTCCAGCCTTCAAACTGGGCAGTCAATTCTTGATATGCCTTCTGCATATCAGTGGTGGACATATTCATGGGTTTCAACCTCATTTCATCATTGTGATATTGTCATTATACACAATATAATAAAAAAAGCAACCACAGAAAATGCCTTCGATGACAAAATTTCCATCGAAGGCATCTTTTATTTTCCTGTTGAACCAAATCCGCCCTGTCCTCTGTCCGTATCTGAAAGACAGTCGGTTTCCACATACGCAGGGGTCAAAACGGGGGTAATAATAAACTGAGCGATCCGATCCCCCGGCTCTACTCGCTGGGCAACTTTACCGTGGTTGTGCAGAACCACTCTGATCTCCCCCCGGTAATCGCTGTCGATCACACCCACTTTGTTAGCTGGTGCCAAGCCACGCTTTGCCCCCAGACTGCTGCGTGCATAGACAAGGCCTGCACAGCCCTTGGGCACTTCCAGCGAAAGGCCTGTGGGAATAAAGACCGTCTCCCCTGCTTCAATGGTCACGCCTTCATCAAGGCAGGCATATAGATCCGCTCCGGCAGCCTCTGCAGAACCATAGGTAGGCAAAATGGCATTAGGATGCAATTTCTTTACACGAATGGTGCTCATATTTTTTCTCCTCTCTGGTCTTGCCAGTCTTCCCACAGGACGATCTCGCCTTTTTCAAGACTGGATGGCACATGAATGATGCGCTGATTAGACGAGCCACGGAACCGAAGACTCAAATTTTTCTTCGCTTCGATGAATGGGCCATCCACCAGTACATCCAAATAGCTTAAAAACGCCTTGGTCACAGCAGGATCGCCCAATTTACCCGGCAAAATATCCCTGTCAAACAAGTAACCTGAAAATGCCCAGATGGATTTTTCCGGATAGGTGGCCTTGATCTGCCGCAGAAGTTCCACCAGTGCCGGCTGATTTTGAGGCTCAAAGGGCTCGCCGCCCAAAAGGGTGATGCCTTTGATATAGCCGGGACGCAGCATTTCTAAAATCTCATCGATGGTCTGCTGGGTAAAAGGCTCGCCATAGTTAAAATCCCAGGCGATCTCATTAAAGCAGCCCTTGCAGTGGTGGGTACAGCCGGAAACAAACAGGCTGACCCGCACCCCCGGCCCATTGGCGATATCACAGTTTTTGATAGTTGCGTAGTTCATTGGAACACACTTTCTCTATAATTTTATCCAGTTCTTTTAAGTAGCTTGCCTCATCCACCCAGAAGCTTAAGCCGTGGGCGGCATTTTCCACCAAAAGCAGCCGCTTGTCACCGCCGCAGGCGGCAAAGCCACGGCGTGTCATTTCCGCCGGGACGAAGGTATCGGCAAGACCATGTACCATCAGGATCGGCAATTTATTTTTCGCCAGGGTATTCACAGAATGGCATTCATCCAGCCGGAATTTGGCAAATATTCTGGCGCACAAATCTGCCGCCCACAGAAACGGCCACGCCGGCAAATGGATCCGGCGGCGAAATACATAAGAAATGATTTCTTTCGGGGATGTAAAGCCGCAGTCCACCACAAAGGCTTTCACATTTTCCGGCAGTTCCATGCCTGCCAGATACATCATGGTGGATGCGCCCATGGAAAGGCCGCTGCACAAAATCGGAACTCTGCCAAAGCGTTCATTGTGCAAATCGATCCACCCTCGCATATCCCGACTTTCTTTCACACCGTAGGTAATGAATCTGCCTTCACTTTTACTGTGGCTGCGCTGGTACGGCAGCAGCAGGTTAAAGCCCCTGCTATGATATACTTCCAATACAGGGCCGAAATCTACCAGAAAATTCGTATGGTAACCATGCGCCAGGATCACTGTGCCTTTTGCCTTTTCTGCCGGCACCCATACAGCACGCAAGTTCAGACCATCAAAACTTTTCATGGTCAGTTCTTCGTGGGGATGGTCTTCGATCCAATGGCGTGCTGATATGATCTCGTCTGCATATTTTCCATAGCGACCCCTTTTTACGGCATCGTCATCATCCAAATTCAGTTCTTGTCTGCTACAGGCAATCAAAAATACACAGATGCCCATTCCAAGGCAGAGTAGGAAAATCAGCAAAATCACACCGAGTAATATCATTTCTGCACCTTCTTACCTAGGTTTGCAAACCAGCGGAAAGTCAGCGGCCACACACAGCCTGCCACCAGCACCAGAAGGAAATACCGCACCGAGCGACCGAAATATGCCCCAAACAGGGCGTTGAGAGGTGTTTTCAGACCCACTTTAACTGCCAGCACCAAAACAAGGCCGCCCAACAGCTTCAAAATCTGGGCCCACCAGATGGCCTTCACCTCAAAATGCACCCACTTTTCATCCACCAGATACACCACCAGCATTCCAAAAACAGCACCCATCAATGTATAGGCATTCTGGACACCGTGGGAATAATTATATGCATCCATATTGGCAGGATCAATGATCACCTGGGCAAAAACCAGATATAGCACAGACAGTGCTGCCATACCAAAGAGCATAGGGCGCAGATACTTGCCATCATTTAGGAAGCGGAACAGAAACACCAGTGCCAAAGCGCTCAAGCTGCCCACCAGCACATCCTGAGGCGTATGGACACCCAGATACATTCTGGAGAAAGGCACCAGCACAGCGATGGCACTGAATATCCAGCGCAAAGCCTTTTTCTTCGTCGTCAGTGCCAGGCCACCGAACACGCCCACGCTGCTCTGGCTATGACCACTGGGAAAGGAATAGCCTGTCGCCGCCGGGATCGCCTCTTGAACAGCGTTAAAGCTGGGGTCAAGCACCCAGGGGCGAGGCACTTTGCACAGCAGTTTTAAAAACTGATTGAAAATCGTGCCGCAAAAACCCACACCCATCAGATAATAGCCTCTGTTCTTATCCACACACCAGAACATGATCAACGCCGCCACCAAAAAGGCAGTCTCTTCACCCAATCGAGTGATCAGCAGCATCAGTTCCGTCAACAACGGAAAGCGGATGCTTTCCAAAAGATACAGAAATCCCATAAGCAGCCTCCTGTTTCTATAATAGTATTATTGTAGCACAGTGCATGGCTTCCTGCAACCAAAAATTTGACCGCATGGCTCAGGCTGCTTTATTCCTTTTGCAAAAGATTTTTGGAAAGTTTACAATCCGCTCCCGGCAAATCCTTGCCTTTTTCACATAATGCCGCTATAATAGACATACAATACAGAAATGAGGAATGCACTTATGTTTTCTCGTGATGCTCGATGCCACTATCGTAAAAATCAGTTGGGAGAAGTGATCTGCCAGCTTCGTTTCCCGGAAATTCTGACCATCGAAGCCAATGTCCCGGCGGAGTTTCAGGAAGCCATCCGTGATACCTTCCCCCACTATTCCAGCCGGAAAGAAACGCCTGCGCCCAAGCTGGTAAACGGACGGCTGGAACCTCAGCAGCCCAATAACAACTATCAGTTCGTATCCGAAGATGGTCACTGGCGTGTGAATTTGACCAGCACATTCATTTCCCTGGCCTGTAATCGCTACACCTGCTGGGAAGATTTCGCAAAAATGCTGGATATGCCCTTAGCTGCCTTTATTCAGCTCTACCGTCCCGCCTTCTTTGAACGGGTGGGGCTGCGGTATCTGAACTTCATTTCCCGTAAGGACTTAGGTCTGGAGGACACCCCCTTCCGGGAGCTGATGCAGAGCCAGTACCTGGGTATTCTTGCCGACGACGAGATCATCGAAGCAGCCACTTCCCGTACGACCGTAGATGCGGAATTCGCCATCCGTGGTGGCTGCCGTGCCAAGATCCACGCAGGCCCCGGCTTTGTCAAGCGCGGCGGTACAGAAAATAAGGAAGTTCATTTCATCTTTGATCAGGATCTTTTCTTGCCCGGAAAAGTCGCCATCAACCTCTCTGCCGGTGCTCTGGAGACCCTGCACAATCAGGCCGATGCCATTTTCCGTGGTGCCATTACAGATACTCTCCATGATGCCATGGAACCGAAAGAAATATAAGGAGCGAATATTATGTTTTTTGACTGGACTTATGTTGTAATCGTGCTGCCCTTTGTGCTTCTGGCACTATGGGCAAGTGCCAATGTCAATTCCACTTTCAAGAAGTACTCAAAAGTGCGGTCTTCCCGCCACCTGACCGGCGCACAGGCTGCTCAGCGGGTGCTCTCCGCCGGAGGCGCTTACGGCGTGCGGATCGAGCGTATTCACGGCAACCTGACCGACCACTATGATCCCAGAGATAATGTGATCCGCCTGTCCGACGATGTGTACGACTCCACTTCCGTTGCCGCCATCGGTGTTGCCTGCCACGAAGCCGGTCACGCTGTCCAGTATGCACAGAACTATGTCCCCATTAAGATCCGGGCAGCCATCATCCCCATCACCAACATCGGCTCAAAACTGGCAATGCCCCTGATTTTGCTGGGCCTGCTCTTTAGCTTTGGCGAGCACATTTCCTATGGCTTTGTATATGCCGGTATTGCCTGCTTCGGCCTGTCTGTCCTCTTCCAGCTGATCACGCTGCCTGTGGAGTTTAACGCCAGCCGTCGAGCAATGCAGGCCATTGCCAATGGGGATCTTCTGACCACAGACGAGCAGAAAGGTGCACGCAAGACTTTGACCGCTGCCGCCCTGACCTATGTTGCAGCACTGGCTGTGGCACTGGCTCAGCTGCTGCGGCTGCTGGTGATTTTCGGCGGTGGAAACCGTCGGGATGACTGAATATGCTATTTTTACGCCCCGGAGTTGACATCCGGGGCGTCATTTTCTATAATCTATACAAGAATGCATGGCAAAAAAGTACAAAACACTCCATAAAAACTTACATTTTTGCCGTCCCGGTATTGACAACCGGGGCGGTTTTCGCTATAATCTTCCCGGTGTGAAAAGTATGAAAAATGTGAAAGGAGATCACCATGGCCGGTGGCAAACACATTTTAGGTAAATCCAATGCCCGGCGTGTCCTCGGCACTGCCAAGGTAGGCGACCGTGGTCAGATCGTCATTCCCAAAGAAGCACGGGATATGTTTGGAATACGCCCGGGCGATACCCTGCTGATTTTGGGCGAGACCGATGCAGGTCTGATCATCTCCCGTCCGGAGGCGTTGAACGATTTGGCTGACAAGATTATAAATAATGTAAAAAAAGAGGATTAACAATGGAACAGTTACAGGAACTCTATTCCGGCATGGGTCTTTCCCCTGCCGTATACCGTTACGGCGAAGCCGCTCTGGAAAAACTCAAAGACCGCTTTGCCGCCATTGACAAAATTGCAGAGTATAATCAGGCAAAGGTGCTTTCCGCCTTGCAGAAAAACCATGTTTCCGTGGCCTGCTTTGCCGCTTCTTCCGGCTATGGCTACGACGATATGGGCAGAGACACCTTGGAGCGTGTTTACGCCGATGTGTTCCACACGGAGGCCGCTCTGGTTCGCCCTCAGATCACCTGCGGCACCCATGCGCTGACCGTGGCGCTCAGTGCAAACCTTTTGCCCGGCGACGAGCTCCTGTCCCCGGTGGGTCTGCCCTACGACACCTTGCAGGAGGTCATCGGCATTCGCCCCTCCCCCTGCTCTCTGGCAGAATACGGCGTCACCTATCGGCAGGTTGACCTTCTGTCCGACGGCACCTTTGACTACGAAGGCATTCGTGCCGCCATCAACGAAAAGACCAAGCTCATCACCATCCAGCGTTCCAAAGGCTACGCCACTCGTCCCACTTTCTCCGTCACTCAAATCGGCGAACTGATTGCCTTCTGCAAGGGCATCAAGCCCGATGTGCTGGTGATGGTGGACAACTGCTATGGCGAATTTGTAGAAACCATCGAGCCTTCCGATGTGGGTGCTGACATGACCGTTGGCTCTCTCATCAAGAACCCCGGCGGCGGTCTTGCACCCATCGGTGGTTATATCGCCGGTACTGCCGCCTGCGTTGATCGCTGTGCTTACCGCCTGTCCGCCCCCGGTCTGGGCAAAGAAGTGGGTGCCAACCTCGGCTTGATGACCTCCCTCTATCAAGGCTTCTTCCTGTCCCCCACGGTGGTGGCAGGCGCAGAAAAGGGTGCCATTTTCGCCGCAAACCTTTATGAGCCTCTGGGCTTCCGCTGTGTTCCCAACGCCACTGAAAGCCGCCACGACATCATTCAGGCAGTGGAGCTGGGCAGCGAAGCCGGAATGATCGCATTCTGCAAGGGTATTCAGGCTGCCGCCCCCGTGGATGCTTTTGCTACCCCCATCCCCGGCGATATGCCCGGCTATGATAGTCAAGTTATTATGGCCGCCGGTGCATTCGTTCAGGGTTCTTCCATTGAGCTGTCTGCCGACGGTCCCATCCGTCCGCCCTACGCCGTTTACTTCCAGGGCGGTCTGACCTGGTATCATGCAAAGCTGGGTATCCTGATGAGCCTGCAAAAAATGGTGGATGCAGGTCTAGTCGAACTATAAGAGGTAGAAATCATGTCTTGGTTATTCTTTGCCATCGCCACCACCCTTATGTGGGGCACTGCGGAACTATTTTATAAAAAAGGCGCTCGACCTGAGGAAAAATATTCTCATCTGAAAATTTGTGTCTGGGTAGGTGTTGTGATGGGCATTCATGCCATCTTCACCCTGCTGACCAAAGATATCCATTACAACCCCATCAATCTTCTTTACTATTTGCCGGTATCGCTGCTGTATATGGTTTCCATGGCCTTTTCCTATTTCGGAATGCGGTTTTTGGAAGAGTCCATTTCTGATCCCATTGAGAACACCTCCGGTGCAATTTGTAGCCTGCTATGTGTTCTGATCCTGAAAGAGTCCCTTTCTCCCCTTTCCATTGCTGCCATCCTCGTCATTGTGGTCGGTGTGCTGGGCGTAGGCTTTCTGGAAAACAGCGGTGATACGCCCAGGAAAAAGACGCTGGGCAAAAAGCTTGCCATCGTTGCATTCTGTATGCCCTTTGTCTATGCTGCACTGGATGCTTTTGGCAGTTTTCTGGATATTTTCTATCTGGACGATTTCGCCAGCACACCTCTGATCGGTGTCACGGAAGAAACCCTCGAAGATGTAGCCAATACCAGCTACGAGCTGACATTTGCACTGTTTGCCCTGGGGCTGTTCATTTTCATGAAAGCCAAAAAGGTGAAATTCGGCCCTGTCCCCCAGCACAAGGACAAGATCTTTGCTGCGGTATTTGAAACTGCCGGACAGTTTACTTATGTCTATGCCATGAGCGGAAACGGCGCCATTGCTGCTCCCATTATTTCCTCCGTGTGCATCGTTTCGCTGCTGCTTTCCCGAATTTTCCTGAAGGAAAAGCTCAGCAAAAAGACCTACGCCTTTATTGCAGTGGTCATCATCGGCATTCTGCTTCTGGCAGTCAGCGAAGAACTCTAAGACTATAGCAAAGCGGCTACCGTTTGGTCGGTAGCCGCTTTTTATCATTACAGTTCTTCCCAGAAAGCCTCGTATTCTTCCTCCGACACATCACCGCCATAGGAAAGGATCTCATAATCTTCCCTTCGCCAGCGGTAACGGATGGCCGTCTGCTCATAGCCATTGCGCAAATAAAATTGCTTGCGTTTACGGCGCTGCTCGTTATTCGGAGCAGCGTCTTTTTCCAATTCAATATCCACCATGATCCGCCGCCCGGATTTGTAGGCATGGAGCGCCTGCAACGCCATAGAGCCATAGCCCCGGTTGCGCAGGTTTTCATCAATGGCAAGATAGATGATATGAGACATGGTCTTTCCATTCAGAAAACTGGCAAATCCGCAAAACAGGTCTTCATCATACAACGCTACTGACTCTGCAGAACTTTTAGGAACTGTTAATAGCCCTCGAAAGGGACGGCGCTCATTTTCGGGGAACGAGCGTTCATAGAGGCCTTTGACTTCTCCTAAATTTTCTGTATTTGGGGTAATTGGACTGATCGTTAACATCATTTAACTCCTAACATACACGCCTTATTTGTAAACCGAAAACACTTCCTCAATGGGTTGGCGAATGATCAGATCCACATAACCATCATAGGGCGTGGGTCTCTGATTGATGATGACAAAATGTTCCCCTTCAAACAGTGTCACCAGGGATGCCGCCGGATGAACGGTCAAAGATGTTCCGCCAAAGAACACAATATTCTCTGCATTTTCAAGGATTTCTCTGAATTGCTGCAACATCATTTTCCCTCCCCAATCAGTGCCATCTTTTCTTCTCTGGATAGTGCTTTTATCGCTAATTCCCGACGCAGTGCCGCGCCATGGTCTTCACATTCTTCCTGATATACCAGTTCCAGAGGGCCACGGCCACGGGTATACTTTGCACCTTTGCCGCTGCGATGCATTGCCAAGCGATGCGCCACATCTGTGGTGATCCCGGTGTAAAGGCTACCATCGCCGCAGCGAAGGATATACAAATGCCACTTCTTCTCCATTATTTTCTCCACAAGTTTCGGCTCAGAATCTTATCCAGCAGGAAAAAGGTCACATTGCCCAGTATCAGGGTGATCACCAGTAATATCGTCCCCATTTCCCGAAACTCTCCTGCCAGTTCTGCCATACCAAAAAGGTTGATCAGCACAAAGTACATAACCAAAATCACAATATTGAACAGCAGTCCTTTCCACAGCCACCGCAGCGGCAGTTTGTCCAGCTTCGGCTTGACCAGCGGATAAAATCCCAAAAACAGGAACAGCGCTGCCCCTTCCTTATCCGGACTCATCAACATCGATAAAATCGCCACAGCGGCATACCATGTCCAGCCAATACGCTGACCGCAAAGTTTCGCGATCAACTGCAAAATCAGCATACACACCATAGGGCAGACAAAAGTGGCAAAGGGGATCAGTCCACCCAGGCACATGATGACCACAGCCAGCGCCGCCATCATGCCACCCAAGGCCATGGCTCTGACGGATGTTTGGATTTTTTCTCGGCTACGCACAGCACACACTCCTTTTTCTTTTATTATAACGGCGTTAAAATAAAAAAGCAAGGCAGAACCCTGCCTTGCAATTTTTGTTTACATTTCCTGTCGGCCTTCCAGTGCCCGGGAAAGGGTCACTTCATCTGCATATTCCAGCTGGCTACCCACCGGCACGCCATAGGCCAATCTGGTAACCTTAACTTCCATGGGGCGAAGCAAACGGGAAATATACATGGCTGTGGCCTCGCCTTCGGTATCAGGATTGGTAGCCATAATGACTTCCCGAACCTCGCCTGTTCCCACTCTGTGCAACAGTTCCCGAATCTTGATATCATCCTGGGTCACATGGTTCAGCGGTGAGATCACACCATGCAACACATGATACCGTCCCCGGAACTCCCGGCTTCGCTCCATGGCGATCACATCCTTTGGCTCTGCTACCACGCAGATCACACCTTCATCCCGGGTATTGTCGCTGCAAATGGGGCAAAGATCCTGATCCGTCAAATTCTGGCAACAGGGACAGGTATGCACCTGCTGCTTTGCAGCCACGATGGCATCAGCAAAGCTTTGTGCTTCCTCCATGGGAAGGCTCAGCACATAAAAGGCCAGCCGCTGAGCGGTCTTACCGCCAATGCCCGGAAGCCGGGCAAACTGATCCGACAGTTCCTGCAATGCTGCGGGAAAGAACTGCATAGTGCCTCCTTAGAACAGGCCGCCCAAATTCAGGCCGCCGGTGATCTGTGCCATATTGTTCTGTGCATCGGTATCCGCAGTGCGCATAGCTTCGTTGACAGCGGCAATGACCATATCCTGCAGCATCTCCACATCATCGGGATCCACAGCTTCGGGCTTGATCTCAATGCCCACCACCTGATGCTTGCCGTTGACGGTAGCAATGACCATACCGCCGCCGGCGGCAGCAGAGTATGTTTTGTTTTCCATCTCTTCCTGCATACGGATCATATCCTGCTGCATTTTCTGAGCCTGCTTGATCATTGCGGCCTGGTTCATGCCGCCGGGCATCCCCCGAAATCCACCTTTTGCCATAAAACACGATCTCCAATCTTATTCTTTGATTTTAATAACATCACTGTGAGCCTTGCCAAAGGAAAGCAGCTGGCTCAATTTTTCATTTTTTGCCGGAGCGGCCGAGCCGTCCACTGCTTTGATCCGAACATTTCGGTTCAGCAACGCACTGGCTTTCCGACCAACCAACTCAAAAATCTCCGTGTTATCGATCATACCCAGGGTAAAGCTGTTGTTGCAACGCAAAATCAGAGTGTCTCCCTGCAAATCTCCCCGGATGGGCGCATCCTCCCCGGTGGAGAAAAAGCCCATACACGGAAGCTTGGACTCCTGACGAATGGCAGACACCAGATCCGCCCAGAAACCAATGGGCGTACCATTGGGGATTTCTTCCCGAATTTCCGGGGGAATATCTTCGTCATCCGGTGGTGGAGGAAGTTCCTCCTCTTCTTCTGTCTGAGCAGGGACAGCCGTTTGAACAGCCGCCACAAAGTTGCCGCTGCGGATTTTTTCTTCCAAACGGGTCAGTCTGGCATTCATGCTCTGGGCATCCAGTGAAAGTTCCGGCTGGCACAAATTTACCAGGCACAGCTCTGCATCCATCCGACGGCTGGCAGAACGGGTAAACCCTGCCATGGTCTGCTGAAGCAGCCCCATGATCCGCACCAGTTCTCCACCGGATATCTGCTTTACCAAAGCGGCGGCATCCTTACCTTCCGCAACGCCTGAGAGCATGGTCAATCCTGCCTGAGGAGCCGTTTGCAGCACCAGCAGATCCCGGGCAAGGCAAGCCAGCTCATCCAGCATTGCCCCCAAGTCCTTACCATCGGCATAGAGCCTGTTAAACAGTGCCAAAGCACTGCGTGTATCATGTTTTGCAATATAGCCCATCATCTGTGCCGCAGTCTGTTCGCCTGCAATGCCCAGGCAGGCATAGATCCGCTCAGCATTCAGCTCCCCTGCTGTGGCGCAGGCACACTGGTCAAGCAGGCTAAGGGCATCACGCATACCGCCGTCTGCCATGCGGGCAAGCACCCGAGATGCAGACTCGTCCAAATCAATGCTTTCCTGATAGGCAACAAATTGCAGGCGAGCTGCAATATCTTCCTGAGAAATACGGCGGAAGGAAAACCGCTGACACCGGGACAGAATGGTTGCCGGGACCTTGTGCAGTTCCGTGGTTGCCAGAATAAAAAGCAAATGCTCCGGCGGCTCTTCAATGATCTTTAAAAGGGCATTAAACGCCGAAATCGACAGCATATGCACTTCGTCGATGATATAAACCCGCTTTTTCACCTGGGAGGGGCTGTAAATGGCATCGTCACGCAGGTCACGGACATTGTCAACACCGTTATTGGAAGCCGCATCGATTTCCAGCACATCCATGCAAGTGCCGCTGTCGATGGCCTTACAGGCCTCGCAGCAATTACAGGGGTTGCCGTCCTGAGGATTCAGGCAGTTGACTGCCTTTGCCAAAATTTTGGCGCAGCTGGTCTTACCTGTACCTCTGGAACCGGTGAAGAGGTAGGCATGGCTCAAGTGGCCATTTTGCAGCTGAGTTTTCAGTGTTTGGGTGATCGCCAGCTGCCCCACCACATCATCAAAAGTCTGGGGGCGATATTTCCGATATAAAGCTTGATAGGCGGACATAAGGCCTCCCCTTTCTGTTGTTAGTCTCCAAATTGCGCCCAGAGCACTTCCATCTGCTCAGCCGTCGCAAAACCACGGGAAGCACCGCTTTGCCCAATTTTTTTGGATGCAAATATTTGCGCCCTTTTCAGCGCCTCCTGCGGCGTTTTTTCCTGTGCATAATAGTGGACAAACGCACTGAACAGGGCATCGCCAGCCCCGACGGTATTGACCACCTCTCCCACATGGACAGCCGGATATTCCAAAATCTCATTATTTTCCCGAAGATACATGGCAGCACCCTTGCTGCCCCTGCCCAAAACGATGATCTTCATGCCATAGTTTTCAGCCAGATCACGCAAAAAAACTTTATAATCATCACCAATGGCCTCATCGCTCAAAAACAGAATATCTGCATATTCCAGAAATTCCCGGTTGTACTCGTCATAAATATTCGACAGCACATGAACATCCGTTGCCACAGTCTTGCCCATTTCTTTTGCCCTGCGAAGCAGCGGACGATTAAAATTGATATTACACGCCACCACAACATCCATGTCCTGACAGACATTCTCTGGAAAATCGTAGCATCTGTCCTGCACATCCTTCAGATCGCAATAAATCTGCCGCTTTCCCGCTCCATCGTAAAGAACCGCAGATGAGGCAGTCTCTTTCAAACAGGTGGATATTCCGGCAGTTGAAATTCCATCTTCACGCAGTTGATTACAGATGTAGTCGGCCTGAAAATCATTTCCCACCATGGAAAGCAGACGCACATCATCCTGTAATCCTGTCAATGCCCTGGCAATATTATAGGCGACACCGGATACAGCCGACTGCACACCAAAAAAAGGATAATCAATGGGATAATAGTTGATCGGAAACTGCCGAACCTGAACCGTGGTTTCCATATTCACAAGACCTGATACCAAAATCCGCCCCATAAAATCCTCCTCCAGTGCAACAATAAACCGGCTCATAACAAGATCGCACACCCACATTTGAACAAGCTGCACACCCGGCACCTTTACTCACAGCTCAGAAACGGCAACCTCGCGGCACACGAAAAGATCCGCTTAATGCTGCTTGGTTCCCCACCTGACATGGTTCACGGGTTCCCGTTGCGCGAGACCGTCCCCTCAACACTGTTTATAAATTCCAGACAGTACACAGACAAGCCCGGGTGTGGGAATTCATCCCTGCTGTAGCGGATTGCAGGCATAGGGCACCGCTATCTCCCCGACTAGTGCGACCTTGTTACGAGCCGGTCCGCTGTAACAAGATTATAAAGTTAAATTAGTTCAGCTTTGCTTCAACAAAAGCGGCAAGTTCACCAAAGGTGGTGATCTGCTGGTCTTCCATTTCCAGCTCCACGCCCAACTCGCTCTCCAGATCCATCACCATTTCCACGATGTCCAGGGAGTCGATGCCCAGACTCTCAAAAGTAGACTCAGGCGTGATTTCGGAAGGATCCAGTTCCAACTGCTTAGAAGCGTAGGACACCAGTTTTTCGTACATAAGTAATTCCTCCGTCTGTTTTTCTGTAACTTAGTGTATTTTAGTACAAGTCAGCCAATTTGTCAATGACGATTTTCTCTTTCCGCTACCGCTACACCGGCGGCATAGGCCGTTGCCCAGGCAATTTGTAAGTTAAAGCCACCGGTGTAAGCATCGCAGTCAATGATCTCTCCTGCAAAGTATAGTCCCGGCACTTTTTTCGATTCCATGGTTTTGGGGTCAATTTCCGACACCTTGATGCCGCCGGATGTGATGATGGCTTCTGCCACAGGCCGCTTTCCGCTGATGGTGAGAGAAAAAGACTTCAGCAGCATCACGAGATTGTGCCGCTGCTGTCGGGTCAGCGAATTGGCCTGCATGGTCGGATCGATCTCCAGCCGCCGCAGGACAACAGGGATCATGCTGCGAGGCAGTAGATCTGTTAAAGCGTTCTCCATGGAACGGTTTTTATACATTTCCAGATCACGCAGAATGCGTGCATCCAGTTTCCCCTCATCCAACGCTGGCTTTAGATCGATGACAAGCCGACAGTTATCCCCTTTTAAATGAGCACTGGCAGAGAGCACCGTCGGGCCGGACACACCGAAATGGGTAAACAGCAGTTCTCCAAAGTCGGTAAACAGCTTTTTCCCCTTGGCATCCAGCAGCTTGACATCTACATTGCGCAGTGCCAAACCCTGCATTTCCGTAGCATCCGCTTCCAGGGTTTCCAAGGGCACCAAAGAACCCTGCACCGGAACGATTGTATGCCCCAGCGCCTGCGCCATGGCATAACCATCGCCGGTGGAACCGGTGGTCGGATAGCTTAAGCCGCCTGTGGCAAGGATCACCCAACGGCAACCATAGGTTGCATTTTCCGTTCGAACGCCGGAAATACCGCCCTCTTCTGTGAGGATTTCACGAACTCGCCCAGTCTGCACCTCCACACCAGCCACATGCATCTGCTTTTGCAGCGCCTCTAAAACGCTTTGGCTGCGGTCAGATACCGGAAAAACCCGGTTGCCACGCTCGGTTTTCAGGGGGCAACCGGCGGTTGCGAAGAATTCCATTACCTTTTCAGGCGGATAAGCGTTCATGGCACTGTAAAGAAAGCGACCATTTCTGGGCACATTTTTCAGCACCTCATCCACGGTACAATCATTGGTCACATTGCAGCGGCCTTTTCCCGTGATCAGCAGCTTTTTACCAAGTCGGTCATTTCGTTCCAGCAGCAGTACCTTCTGTCCCTGACGGGCAGCAGTAATGGCTGCAAACATACCTGCCGGGCCGCCGCCGATGATAACTCCGTCATAGCTTTTCATTTTTTGCCCCCAGCCTCTTTAGCATTTCCACTTCTGCATCCGTCAGATACCGCCATTTGCCCACAGGCAGATCCCCTAACTTCAGCTTTCCTTCCCCAATGCGCCGCAGCCGGGTCACATGCATTCCGGCAGCATTGCACATTCGTCGCACCTGACGGTTGCGACCTTCGTGAATGGTGATCTCCAGCCGGGCCTGATCCCCCTGCACAGTCCACTGGCGGACCTGCGGAGGGCAGATGGTGTAGCCGTCTAAGGTAATGGGCTGCTGCAGCCGTTGAAATCCATCCGGCGTATAACCGGTGACCCAGGCCATGTAAGTTTTGTTCACCTCGTGCTTGGGATGCATCATGGCATCGGCAAAAGCACCGTCGTTTGTAAAAAGCAGCAGTCCTTCAGAGCTTAAATCAAGCCGACCAACCGGGTAGACACGGACGCCGCAATCTGCCACCAGTTCTGCGGCAGTGCGCCTTCCCTGCTCGTCTGAAAGAGTGGTCACAAAGCCACGGGGTTTATTCAACATGATGTACACTGCCTTTTCGGCAGTTGGGATAGGCTTTCCATCCAGGAATATCTCATCTTTCTCCGGGTCAGCACTTTGCCCTAGGCTGGCAACGATCCCATTGACCTGTACCCGTCCGTCGTTGATCATCTGCTCCGCCGCCCGACGGGATGCAACGCCCCGGGCGGATAATATTTTTTGTAAGCGTTCTGTCATATCATTCTCCAAACCAGCGCTGCCAGAAGTGTTTTTTCTCCTTCTGGGGTTGCTGCTCGATGGTTTTGGCATATTCCACCGCCACCTTACCTACACAGTGACCGTCAATACAGAGATAAGCAAAACCAGCCTCGGCGCCTTCTACAACGGGCGCAAAGACCATGCCTTTTTTTGACAATCGGATGGTGACTTTTTCATTTTCTGCCAGCGGCAAATAAAAATCCTCCACCGCAACCACTTCTACTTTTTCTTCTGCGCCGCCAAATACTTGCAGCTTGCCCAGCACCTGCCCTTGGGACAGGATCTTCTCCGAGCAATACCGGGAAAAGCCCTGCTCATATAATGCCGCATGATCTGCCCAGTCATTACCGTCGTCAATGGTCACTGCCACAAGCCGCCTGCCCTGCCGCTGGGCGCTGGAAACCAAAATGCGTCCTGCCGCTTTGGTATAGCCGGTTTTTACGCCCTCCGCCCCTTCCACACGCCACAGGAGCTTATTGTGGTTGGTAAGGCTTCGTGTGCCGACCATGACACTTCTGGTGGACACTGTTTGGGCAAAAACAGGATTTTTCATGGCATACTGGGCAAGCTTTGCCAAATCTCGGGCGGTGGAATAGTGTTCCGCCGCATCCAGACCGTGAGGATTGACAAAATGGGTATCATTCAGTTTCAGTTCCCGGGCTTTTTCATTCATCATCTGTGCAAAGGCCTCCACGCTTCCTGCGCAGAAAATGGCCAAAGCAGTGGCCGCATCATTGCCGGAACGAAGCATCATGCCGTACAGCAATTCCTGCACCGTCAGCTTTTCTCCCTCCTGCAAGTACATGGAAGAGCCTTCGATACCCACCGCTTCCTTGGGGATCTGCACCAGATCCAGGGCATTACACCGTTCACAAATGATCAGCGCCGTCATGATTTTTGTGGTACTGGCAATTAAACTCTTGCAATCAGCCTGCTTTTCGTAGAGCACACGACCGGTCAGTCCGTCCATCAAAATCGCTTTCTGTGCAGAAATTGCCCCCACCGGACAGGATAAAAACAGGACGGCAGCCAGTACAGCCGCCGTCCCGGCAATTAATCTCTTCATATTCTCACCCGGCTCTAGTATGAGCAGGTGATGGGAAATTATTCGCCCTTTTTCTCCGTTCTGGAATCGATAAAATCAGCCAGCTTATCCAGCACATCGGGCACCTGCTCCACAATGCGGTCAGCCGTGGTATTGGCAGGCGCAGGAATGGGCAGGACACGAACACTTCCCTCTTTCACCACCAAAAAAGCCACAGGAGACACCTTTACGCCGCCGCCAGCGCCACCGCCAAAGGGGTTTTCCTGCTTGTTCACATTCTTGGACACAAAATCAGAACCACCGCCGCCAACGCCGACACTGATTTTAGACACCGGAATAATGGTGACACCATCAGGGGTGGTGATGGGTGTACCGATGACCGTATTGGCATCCACCATCTCACGAATTTTGGCAATGGTATTTTCAAGCATGTTAGGAAGATTTTTACTCATTTGGAGGCACCGCCTTTTCTAAGATTTAATATTTTTAAAAGTTTGATCAATGCTTTTACACCGTATTTCAGAGCGATCCACAAAACACCGCCCAGGCTGATCACGATATCCACCCGTGCTTTGATCAGGGTTTCGGTGGTTTCAAAGTCGCACTCGACTTCCAAATCCCGCTTTTTAATCACGAAACACCGTTCCAGCTGGGGCATCAGATTGCCCAACGCTGCCCAGGCTCTGCCATAGTTAATGGCAAGGTCACAGGGATCATCCCCGGCCATGATCAGTTTCAATTCCAGACGACGGATCCGCAGCTTTCTGCGGAAAGCATTTAAAAAGTCCAGACCAACTTTTACCAGGGGAAGAAAATCCGTGATCGAGCCGCCCTTTTTCTTTTCTTCTTTTTTCTTCTCTTCGGGGGCAGCTTTTTGTTTTTTCGGCTCTTTCTCTTTTTTTGCCTTTTTTTCCTTCTGTTTTTTGGGCTTTTTCTCATTTTCCGGCTTTCCGACCAAGGAAATCGGGATCCATCCCACCAGACACCGCAAGAAGAAGCCGTCTTCATTATACAGCACTGACACCCCGATGGGCAAAAAGGCCAACACCAACAGGATGCCCAGTGCGATCAGCCAGCCCATTAGCTACCCTCCGGCGATGGCGTTTCAGCCACCGGTTCTTCGATTACTTCCTGGATTGGCTCACCGAAGTTGATTTTTTCAATAGGCGGCAACTCCTCCAAAGAGGAAATACCGAATGTCCGCAGAAAATCAGAGGTCGTCCGATACAAGATCGGCCTTCCCGGCACATTGAGCCGACCTGCTTCAGTGATCAGTTTTTTATTCAGCAGTGCGGATATGGAATAGGAACTGTCCACTCCACGGATCTGCTCTACCATAGCCTTCGTAGCAGGCTGATAGTAAGCAACGATGGTCAGTGCTTCCAGCTGAGAAGAGGAAAGCTTCGGCGGCTTTCTGGTCTCCAATGCCTGGGTAATATAATCTGCCATTTCGCCGGAAGACACCATCTGATACCCTTTGTCCAACCGCAGGATGCGGATACCACGGCGCTCAAAAGACAGCTGGTCAGCCAGTCCATCTGCCGCAGCAGTGATATCGGAAGGGTCTACCTGCAAAGTAGCCGCCAATCGGCTGACCTCTACCCGTTCTCCGGCTGCAAAGAGGATAGCCTCAATGGCACGCTGTAAATCGGTTTGTTCCATTGTCACTCCTCCTTTGCCGCAGGTTTATTGATCAGGCGAACGGTGGGATTATCGCCGTTGATGTCGTCTTCCAGGGTAACGGTATTGTTTTTGCACATGTCCAGCAGGGAAATAAATGTAGCCACGATTTCGGAGCGGCTGCGATTGCCTTTGAACAGGTTTTTCAGTTTCTCCACACCGCGCAGCAGCAGTCTGTGCATCAATTCGCCGGTCTTCTTGCTGATGGAGTAAGGCTCTTTACCGACGATACCCTTAAAATTCACCGTCGGCGGTGGCAGTCGCTGCTGATTTCGCTCAGCAATGATATCCAGTGCATTGGTCAGATCCTGTACATCATGCTGATAGCGGTAGCCCTGCTCCCTTCTCAGCGGCTCCGGCTCTTTGGTAAAGAGACTGCGGCCAATTTCGTTGCGTGGCTCCAAAAAGGACACCGCCAATCGAATCTGCTCAATGGCTTCTTTGCGCTGACGCTCGATCAGGGATTGACGCAGCTGATCCAACTCCGACTCTGCCTCCGCCTGCTCGGCGGCAGACAGCAGCATTTTGGTCTTAATGAGCATCAAGTGGGAGGCCATGGTAATAAATTCACTGGCTACTTCCATATCCATCCGCTTCATTTCGTCCAAGTAAGCCAGGTACTGCTCCAAAATAGCGGTGATCGACACATCTTCAATTGCAATTTTATTCTTGCTTAAAAGCAGGAATATTACATCCAGAGGGCCATCAAAATCCTCCATCTCTTCTGTACGAGTGTGGACGATGCCCTCCAAACGGTAGCGTGGTTCACCCATGGTTCTATTTCCTCAGCTTACCCAGTTTCTCGATTGTAGTATACCACCATTTTCCTCTTTACGCAAGCACTTCACAGAAAAAAACAAAAAAGTGCATCCACAAGGATGCACTTTTTCTATTAACGAGGTGAATTATACTATCAAGTGCAACATTAGAAAAAAATAGAAGAAGTTCATACAG